>DASVOL010000197.1:0-1829 GCA_036383375.1 Bradyrhizobium sp.
CTGTCGAACATCAGCCTGTTGCGCTGCATGTACTCGACCCGCTGCGACGGCAGCCGGTCGACCCAATCGATCCGCGTGTAGATCTCGATCTGGCGGACGCCGGGGAAGGTCCGCATGATCGACGGATGATGCTCCAGGTAATGCAAATTCCAGGCATTCATGTCGTCGGCCGGCCCGGGGTAATGCACGAGGTAGCTGCACGGCGTGACGGTGCCTTTCGCATGCGCGGCATCGTCGACCGGAAAGGCACGCGTCACCATCGCCTGATGCGTCACGTCCAATCCGGCAAGGCTCGGCAGCCCGCGACCTGCCGCAAGGTCTGCGAGCACGCCGCCGCGATCCATCGCGGCCTCGCATGCAAACAGGTTCGGAAAACGCAGTTGCAGCGCAAATACCGGCCCTCGCCCGTCCGTCTTGTAGGGATGATCGACGGACTGCTCCAACGGCGTGAACAGCAGGCCTTCGGCCACCCCCGTGACCGCCCCCACCATGGCAGCCGCAGCGGCAAGATCGTCCGCGTGAATTCGCCGCTCGCCGTTCGGATCGGAGAACGTCATGAACAGCGAGATCATGATGCAGCCCTCTCCTCGCCGGCTTGCAGATGCGACATGAGAGCCGCACGAACGTCGTCGGGCCATGGGATGGCGTGATGATCGACCAGCGACGTCGCGGCAAGGATCTGGCGCGCGCGCCAGCGCACGCAATCGTTGCCCGCCACGACGTGCGCCAGATGGAGCGAGGCGCGGCCGACCTTGGCGACGGAAAGGCCGAACGTCAGACGATCGCCGAACTTCGACGGCCGCGAAAAGTCGCAGGTCAGATGCACGGTCGGGGTCCCGATCCTGCGGACCGTGATCAGTTCCGGCCAGGGAAACCCGATCGTGGCCCAGAACTCCTCGACCACGCCGTTGAGGATATTCAGGTAGGACGGGAAATAGGCGATCCCTGATGGATCGCAGTCCCCGAACCTCAGCGCGCGATCGAACGAGAACGAGGTCATCAGATCGCAACGACGGGATGCCGGATGACGCCGACGCCGTCGACGCCGGCCTCGATCACATCGCCGGGCCACAGCCATTCCTGCGGGCTCATGCCGGCGCCGACGCCTTCGGGCGTTCCGGTCGAGATGATGTCGCCCGGCTCGAGCGTCATGCCGGAGGAGATATCGGCGATCAGGGCGGAGATATCGAAGATCATGTATTTGGTGTTGGAGTCCTGCTTCATGACGCCGTTCTTGGTCAGCCACAGCCTGAGATCATGCGGATCGGCAATCTCGTCCGCGGTCACGATGCACGGGCCGAACGGCGCGTAGGTGTCCATGCCCTTGGAGAAGATCCACTGCCCGGCGCGGCGATTGTCGCGCGCGGAAATGTCGATCATCACGGAGTAGCCGAACACGTGCTCCATCGCCTTCTCGACCGGGATGCGCGTCGCGGTCTTGCCGATGATGACGGCGAGCTCGACCTCCCAGTCGAGTTGCTTGGTCATGCTGGCATTGTGCTGGATCGCGGCTCCCGGTCCGATCACGGCGGTCGGCGGCTTGGAAAACACCACCGGCTGCTTCGGCAGATCCTTGTCGGTGTCGAGGCTCTTGGCGGACTCCGCGACATGCGCGCGATAGTTCAGCCCGATCCCGAAGATGTTCTTCCGCGGGCGCGGGATCGGCGCTTGCAGCTTGACGTCCTCGACCGCAACCGCCGAGCCGGCTGGGAAGCGGCCATTGGCGTCCTCCAGTGCATCCCCGAGCGCGGGCAGCAGGGTCACGCTGTTGTCGATGAACGACAGCATATCACTCGGCCATGTCACACCGCTGGACGCACCAAGGTGCT
>DASVOL010000198.1:0-2024 GCA_036383375.1 Bradyrhizobium sp.
GAGCGAATCGTGCTGGAATGGCGGTCTCCGCGCCCGGCGCTCGATTTCGGCTCCTATCCGCACGCCGGCCGAAGAGACAATTCCCAAGTTGCGGATCGATGCATGAATGACGCTGGCGACCCCTCCCAACCGTCCGACGGCGCAGGCAAGGCAAGCCTTGACGGCGGCTTTGATTTGGGTGGTGCGCCGGATACGGCCAAGCCGTACCGCGTTCTCGCCCGCAAATACCGCCCCTCCAGCTTCGAGGATCTGATCGGCCAGGAGGCCATGGTCCGCACCGTCTCGAATGCGTTCGAGACCGGGCGAATCCCACAGGCCTGGATCCTCACCGGCGTCCGCGGGGTCGGCAAGACCACCACCGCGCGCATCCTCGCCCGCGCCTTGAATTACGAAAAGCCCGATGGCTCGGTGAAGGGGCCGACCATCCACATGCCCGACCTCGGCGTACACTGCCAGGCGATCATGGAAAGCCGGCACATGGACGTGCTGGAAATGGACGCGGCCTCCCATACCGGCGTCGACGATGTCCGCCAGATCAATGACAGCGTGCGCTATGCGCCAGCGAGCGCGCGCTACAAGGTCTACATCATCGACGAAGTCCACATGCTGTCGACGGCGGCCTTCAACGCCTTCCTGAAGACGCTGGAGGAGCCGCCGGAGCACGCCAAGTTCGTGTTCGCCACCACCGAAATCCGCAAGGTTCCGATCACGGTGCTGTCGCGCTGCCAGCGCTTCGATCTGCGCCGTGTCGAGGCCGACGTGCTGATGCAGCATCTCGGCAATATCGCGGCCAAGGAAGGCGTCGAGGTCGAGCCCGAGGCGCTCGGCATCATCGCGCGCGCGGCCGAAGGATCGGTGCGTGACTCGCTGTCGCTGTTCGACCAGGCGATCGCGCATGCCGCAGGCAATGTGAAGGCCGATGCGGTCAGGCAGATGCTCGGCCTTGCCGACCGCACCCGCGTCATCGATCTCTTCGATTCGCTGGCGCGGGGCGATATCGCCAGCGCCTTTGCCGAATTCCGCGCGCAATATGACGTCGGCGCCGATCCGGTCGTGGTGCTGTCCGATCTGGCCGAGTTCGTCAATTTCGTCACCCGCGTGAAGTTCGTGCCGGGAACGGCCGACAATGTCGCGTTCGGCGAGACCGAGCGGGTGCGCGCGCGTGAATACGCCGCAAAGCTGTCGACGCGGGTGCTGTCGCGGATGTGGCAGATGCTGCTCAAGGGTATCGCCGAGGTGCAGACCGCGACGCGCCCGGCTGCCGCCGCCGAGATGGTGCTGGTGCGGATCGCTTATGTCGCCGACCTGCCGACGCCGGATGAGGCGATCCGGATGATGATCGAGCAGAATGGCGGCGGCGCGGCCCTCGCGACGTCGGGTTCCGCCGCATCGTCAGCGCCGCGCGGTGCGCCGGCCTCGACGATGTCTGCGATGTCCTCAGTGCCGGTGCGTGCGCCGCAGGCCTCGCCGCGCGCCGATCTCGCCGCGCGCCCGCAGATGGCAGCTCCGGCCACCGATGCCGCGCCCGCGCTGCGCATCACCAGCTTTCCGCAATTGATCGCGCTCGCCGGCGAGAAGCGCGACATCATGACCAAGAGCGCGCTGGAGGCCGATGTGCGGCTGGTGCGCATCGAGGACGGCCAGCTCGAGATCGCACTCGAGCCGAAGGCGCAGCGCGCGCTCGTCACCGATCTGTCGCGCAAGCTCGAATTGTGGACCGGGCGGCGCTGGACCGTGATCATCTCCAACGCGGCCGGCCAGCCCACGGTGCGCTCGCAGAATGAACTGGCACGCAGCGAGCATCAGCGCGCCGCGGAGGCCGACCCGCGCGTCCAGGAGGTGCTGTCGCGCTTCCCCGGCACCAAGGTGGTCGAGGTCCGTCGCCTTGCCGCGGAGGTTCCGGTGGCGGATGCGACCGGCGAAGACCCGATTGAAACTTCCGACAGCGACGACGATTGATCTGGCGATAGGAACGCACGCATGGCTGATTTTCTCGGCATGATGAAACAGGCAGCGCAGCTGCA
>DASVOL010000199.1:0-5651 GCA_036383375.1 Bradyrhizobium sp.
GATCGGCTTGGCGGCGGCGAGGGCTTCCTTTTCGAATTTGACACGCTCGCGCACGTTGAAGCCCGCGGTGCAGGGCCGGTGCGGCTTCCAGTCGTCGCCGATGAAGCATTTGTCGAGGTGGATGTGGCCTTCGACCATGCCAGGGAGCACCAGGCGCCGGCCAAGATCGCGCCTTTCGCCGACTGCGTCGTAGCTTTGCGGGGACGACGCGATCGCCGCGATCTTGCCGCCGCGGACGGCGATTTCGACCAGCCGGCCGTCGGTCAGCCGTGCGTTCTGAAACAGTGTGTCGATGGCGGTCAATTCAAGTCTCCAGTTTCTTATGTTGGGACGATGCCGTCAGGCAGGGCGCGTGAAAATGCCGCGATCTCGCCGGCGGTGGTGATCCAGATGTCCTCGCGCCGTGCGACGATCGCCTGCAGGGCGCGTCGCAGCGGCCGCAGCCGGTGGGGCTGGCCGACTAGATATGGATGCAGCGCGATGCCCATCACCAGCGACTGCTTCGTGGATTGCGTCAGCATCTCCTCGAATGTGTCCGTAATCATGGTCGCAAACTGTTCGCCGCTGTCCTTGCGTCCGACAATGGAGGGGATGTCGTTCAGTTCCTGTGGATAGGGTACGGACAGGATCCGCCCGCCACCCCTTGTCGAGAACCACACCGGCTGATCGTCCATGCACCAGTCGAGCAGGTATTGGTAGCCCGCTTCGGCGAGAAGGTCCGGCGTCACGGCGGATTGCGAGATCCACGGACCGAGCCAGCCGAGCGGCCGGCGTCCCTCGGCCCGCGCGATGACATCCGTCGCCTCCGCGATCAGTTGCTGCTCCTCGGCAGGTGAGAGTACGCCCTGCCGTTCGGAATTGGTCCGTCCATGGCCGACGACCTCGTCACCGCGCGCGCGAAATGCATCCATGACTTCCGGGCAGTAGTGATAGATGCTGCTGTTCGCGAGGACGGAGACCGGCAGTTCCAGTTCATCGAACAGATCGATGAGCCGCCACACGCCGACCCGGTTGCCATAATCGCGCCAAGCGTAATTGAGCACGTCCGGATGCGGACCGCCCGGGCAGAGTTCGGCGCCAAGTCCGTCGCCGAAAGCGAAATGCTCGAGGTTGAGCGCGATGTAGACCGCGAGCCGCCTTCCGTTGGGCCACACGAAGTCGGGGCGGCGCGTGATTGCGCTGTAGCTGTAGCGGTCATGAGAACGGAGACCGCGCGCTGGATCCACCGCTTGCGCGGATGTTGCACCGCCGAGAACGCCGTTTGATGTGGCCCGCTCCGGTTCCGCTCCAGTCTCCCGTTGCATTGCAATCTCCATCCGGCGCGCGATCAGCCGCTTGACATTCGTCGATTTGTGAAGAAAGTTTTTACTTCCGTCAAGGCCGCGGAGACAGCGGCAGCGGACCAGAGGCGGCTTGGGAGCCGTCGGAGCGGGAGGAATTGCAGAAATGAGCTACGCTTGTACCCCCATCACCGGGTTGTGCCGCCGCGTCGTCTTGCAGGGCGCGCTCGCCATTCTCATCGGCTCCGTGCCGCTCGCGGAGCGGGCACGGGCCGCCGAGCCGATCAAGATCGGCCTGGTCACCGCGCTGTCGGGGCAGTCGGCGCGCGCCGGCGAGGCGTTGACACGCGGCGCCACCATCGCGATCGAGGAGATCAACGCCAAAGGCGGCGTGCTCGGCCGTCCGCTCGAGCTGGTGCGCCGTGACGATGAAAGCAATCCCGCGAAAGGGCTGACCGCCGCGCGCGAACTGATCCAGCGCGAGAAGGTCGCGGTGCTGCTCGGCGGTCTCGATACGCCGGTCCAGCTTGCGATCGTGCCGTTCGTCAACAACGTCAAGATGCCGTTCGTCGTGCCATGGGCGGCCGGAACCAACATCACGCAGAACGGCGCCGCGTCCAACTACGTGTTCCGCGTCTCGGCGATGGACGACGAGGTCGACAAGGCGATCGTCGCATTCGCCGGCAAGACCTTCGCGGCCAAGAAGCCGGGCCTCATCCTCGTCAACAATCCCTGGGGCGAATCGAACGAGCATGGCCTGCGCGCGGCGCTGAAGACGGCCGGGATCGAACCGGCGGGTGTCGAGAAGTTCGAGGCGAACGATGTCGACGTGGTCGCGCAACTGTCCCGGCTCAAGCAGGCCGGCGCCGACTCCCTGTTCCTGGTCGGCAACGTCGGTCCGTCCTCGCAGGTCGTGAAATCGCTCGACCGGATGGGCTGGGCGCCGCCGATCGTGTCGCATTGGGGACCTGCCGGCGGCCGCTTCACCGAGCTTGCGGGGCCGAGCGCGGAGAGCGTCGTCTTCGTTCAGACCTACAGCTTCTTCGGCAACCTCTCGCCTGTCGGCAAGCGCGTGCTCGCCGAGCTGCAGGCGAAGTATCCGGACATCAAGGGCCCGGCGGACGTGACGCCTGCGGTCGGCTTCGCCAACGCCTATGACAGCGTGCTGGTGATCGCCGCCGCGATCCAGAAGGCCGGCAGCACTGATCCGACCGCCATTCGTGACGGCTTCTACGGAATCGACCGGCTGGAAGGCCTGATCAAGACCTATGAGAAGCCGTTCGCCCAGGACAAGCACGATGCGCTGACGGCGCAGGACTACATCTGGGCCCACTTCGAAGACAACCACATCCTGCCGTTCAAGAACTGACGGCAGCCGTCGTCCAGCAAGCAGATCGGGGTGATCATCGATGTCGTTTCTTTCGGCGATAATAACCGGAATGGCGCTGGGGAGCATGTACGGTCTGCTCGCGCTGGGCTTTCACGTCACGTACGCCGTATCCGGCACGGTCAACTTCTCGCAGGGCAGCTCGATGACCCTGGGAGCCGTTGCCGGATACTTCTTCCTCGTCGTGTGGGGTTGGCCGGCCGCGATCGGCATCCCTGCGGTGTTGCTGGTCTGCGCGGTCTACGGCGTCCTGATTGAACGCTTCGCGGTGCGTCCGTTCGTGCTGCGCGGGTCGGAAAACTGGCTGATGGCGACCGTTGCGGTCGGCATCATCGTCGACAATATGATGCTGTTCGTGTTCGGCAAGGAGCCGCGCAGCTTCCCGTCGGTGCTCGCGGCCAAGCCGATCCAGATCGTGGAGGGTGCAGGGGTCTATCCGCTGCAGCTGCTGATTCCCGTGGTCGGCCTCCTGCTTGCGCTGGCGCTGCATCTGATCACCCGCCGCACGCGGCATGGCGTCGCGATGCTGGCGGTGGTGCAGAATCCCAATGCCGCGCGGCTGATGGGCATCAATGTCAGTGGCGCCATCGCGGCGAGCTACGCGGTGTCGGCCATGCTGGCCGGCGTCGCCGCGTTGCTGATCGCGCCGCTGTTCAACGTCTCGTCCGAGATGGGTACGCTGTTCGGCATCAAGGCGTTCGCCGCCGCGATCATCGGCGGTCTTGGCAGCGCCTGGGGCGTCATGCTGGCCGGATTGTGCCTTGGCCTGATCGAGGTGTTCGCGACCAACTATCTCGGCTCGGTCTACACCCAGATCATCACGTTCGCTTCCGTCATCGTCATCCTCGTCGTCATGCCGCACGGGCTGCTCGGCCGAGCTGGAGTTAAGAAGGTATGACCTCGCGCGCCTCCCTTCTCGTCGCGGTCGCGGCGTTCGCGATTGCCATCGGTTATGCCGCGGTCGCGGACAGCTATTCGGTGTTCCTGATCGCGACGATCTCGCTGACGGCGATCGGCTGTATCGGCCTCAACGTCCTGCTCGGCCTCGCGGGCCAGATCTCGCTCGGCCATATCGGCTTCATGGCGATCGGTGCGTACACCACCGTGCTGCTGATGGAGAAGGCCGGCTGGCCCTACCTCGCTGCGACTGCGGGGGCCATCGTGCTGGTCAGCATCGTCGGCGGGCTGCTCGCAATGCCCGCGCTGCGCGTGCGCGGGCCGTATCTGGCGATGGTGACGATTGCCTTTGGCTTCATCGTCGAGCATGTCACGATCGAGTGGCGCGATCTCACCGGCGGCGGCAACGGCCTGATGCTGAGTGCGCCGCCGAGCGTGTTCGGCTATGCGTTGTCCGAGCGTTCGCTTGCCATCGCCGGCGTCGTGCTGGTGTTTGTCGGCCTCATCCTGTTCGAGCGGCTGAAGCGCAGCGGCTGGGGTTATGCCATGCGTGCCGCACGCGATACCGAGGTCGCGACGCGCTCGCTCGGCATCGATCTGGTGCAGGTTCGCGCCGTGGCCTTCGTGATCTCGGCGGCCGCGATGGCGCTGGCCGGTGCGCTGTTCGCGCCGCTGCAGGGCTATATCAGCCCGAGCTCGTTTCCGTTCCTGCAATCGGTGCTGCTGTTGTTCGCCGTGATGGTCGGCGGCGCCGGCTCGGTGCTCGGCCCGGTGATCGGTGCAGCCCTCGTGGTGCTGCTGCCGGAGGCGCTGTCGGATCTCGCCGAGTATCGCCTGCTGGCGTTCGGCGTGCTGCTGTTCGTCGTGCTGCGCGCCGCGCCCTCCGGCATCGTCGGACTTGTGGAGCAGCTCGCCGCAAAATTCCTGCCGGCGCGCAAGACGGTGGCCGAGCCCGCGATCGCTGCGGCGGAAACCGGTGCGGCGATCCTCGAGACCCATAACGCGGCGGGGCTCGACGTCACGGATCTGTCGATCTCGTTCGGCGGCGTGCGCGCGGTCCAGGGCGTCTCGTTCAAGGCGGCGCCCGGTGCCGTCACCAGCATCATCGGTCCCAACGGGGCCGGCAAGACCAGCGCGCTCAATCTGCTCTGCGGCTTCTACCGGCCGCAGGCGGGGACGGTGAAGCTCGGCGATCGCGACGTCACGGGCATGACGTCGCATGTGCTGGCGCGGGTCGGCGTGGCGCGCACGTTCCAGACCACGCAGCTGTTCGGCTCGCTCACGATCCTGGAGAACATCCTGTTGGCCGAGCGGGTCGGCCGTCTCGGCGGCGTGGTCTCGGCGCTGCGCAACGCACAGACCGAGAGTTTTGCCCGGTTCCTGCTGCGCTTTGCCGGCGTCGATGGCGACATCGATCGCCTCGCGGACTCGCTGTCCCATGGCGAGAAGCGGCTGGTCGAGATCGCGCGCGCGCTGGCGCTGCGGCCCCGCATCCTGCTGCTCGACGAGCCCGCGGCGGGCCTCTCGAAGGGCGACAAGCAGCGCCTGACCGCGCTGTTGCGCCGGATCGCCGATCTCGGGATCGCCGTCATCATCGTCGAGCACGACATGCCGATGATCATGTCGCTGAGCGATCTCATCGTCGTGCTCGACGGCGGCAAGCGCATCGCGATCGGCGATGCGGCGGCGATCCGCAACGATCCGCTGGTCCGCAAGGCCTATCTTGGTGACGCCACGGCCGCTGAGAAGGGCCGCGCGCCACGGCCGGCGCGGCAGGGCACTGCACTCGAGGTCAAGACGCTGGATTCGTTCTATGGCCTGTCGCGCGCCTTGAACGGGATCGATCTGGTGGTCGCTCCCGGCGAGGCGGTCGCCGTGCTCGGCGCCAACGGCGCCGGCAAGACCACCCTGATGCGGTCGATCGCCGGTCTCGAGCCGCCGCGTTCCACCGGCGAAGTGCGGCTCGCCGAGACGCGCATCGACCGGATGCCCGCACATGTTCGTGCCCGCAATGGCGTCGTGCTGGTGCCGGAAGGGCGGCAGGTGTTTCCGGAACTGACGGTGAAGCAGAACCTGCAGCTCGGCGC
>DASVOL010000200.1:0-40063 GCA_036383375.1 Bradyrhizobium sp.
CCTCATACTTGTCGAGGAATTCCTCGACCGAAAGCTTGCGAAAGTCGGGCAGGACACGGCGAAGCGTTTCGTGATCCCAGTCCCACCACGCGAGCGCGGCAAGGCGATCCGCGGTTGTCTCGGAAAAGCGCTGCTTGACCGGACGCGCTGGATTACCGGCAACGATGGTGTAGGCGGAGACATCCTTGGTCACGATGGCACCGGCGGCGACGACCGCGCCGTTTCCGACGTTCCGGCCCGGTAGCAGGATCGCGCCGTGACCGATCCAGACGTCATGGCCAATATGCACGTGATGCGCACGTCGCCAGTTGAAGAAATCGGTGTCGCCGCGCTCTCGGGGAAAATAAGCGCTGGCGCGGTAGGTGAAATGCGCCTGCGTCGCGCGATGCATCGGGTGGTTGCCGGGATTGATGCGGGTCATCGCCGCGATCGAGCAGAACTTGCCGATCGAGGTGTAGGTGATCTGGCTGTCGTTCACGACATAGGAATAGTCATCCATGCTGACTTCAAGCAGGATCGTGCGCGCGCCGACCTCGGTATATTTGCCGAGCTTGCTCTCGCGCACCGACGCGGTCGGGTCGATCGTCGGCACAACCGAGAGTGTTTTTCCGGCCATCGGGGCCTCCGCAAATCTTGTAAATCTTTGGCTTCCGGGGAGATGCGCGCTCGTCATCGGGATGCTTGATGACAACATCATGACGTTGCGATGACGTCAAACGAACGACAAGGCAGGGGTGTGGACGATCGCCGCACTGCAAGGTCACGTCACATAACTGTCAAGCACCGGGGATAGCGATGGCCCAACGCGACGCGGTTGGAGCATTGCATGCTGGTGGTGGAAGGTTTGACGTGCCGGTTCGGCACAAAAGCCGCAGTCGATAACGCATCCTTTTCAATTGCGCCGGGCAGCTTTGTCGGCGTGATCGGCCGCTCCGGTGCAGGCAAGTCGACCTTGCTGCGGATGATCAACCGTCTCGCCGATCCGACCTCCGGCCGTATCCTGTTCGAAGGCACCGATGTCACCGCGCTGCGCGGCAAGGCGCTGCGGCAGTGGCGGGCGCGCTCGGCGATGATCTTCCAGCAATTCAATCTGGTCGGCCGTCTCGACGTGCTGACCAATGTGCTGATGGGCCGGCTGGCGCAGATCCCGTCCTGGCGCTCGCTGGCGCAGGCCTGGCCGGAGCAGGACAGGGCGCTCGCGCTCTCGGCGCTCGAGCAGTTCGATATCGCGCAGCTCGCAGCGCAGCGTGCCGACCAGCTCTCCGGCGGCCAGCAGCAGCGCGTCGCGATTGCCCGCGCGCTGGTGCAGGAGCCAGACATCATTCTTGCCGACGAGCCGATCGCCTCGCTCGATCCGCGCAACACCAAGATCGTGATGGACGCGCTGCTGCGCATCAACAAGCATTTCGGCATCACGGTGCTCTGCAACCTGCACTCGCTCGACCTGGCGCGGAGCTATTGCGACCGGCTGGTCGGCATGGCGGCAGGGCGCGTGGTGTTCGACGGCGCCCCCGCGGCGCTGACCGACCATATCGCCCGCGAGCTCTATGACCTCGAGGCCAATGACGTCATCGGCGCGGCGCCGTTGCCCGCGCCCGATGGCGCGACTGCTCCGGCGCTCGGCACCGCTGCCGCGGCCTGAGCGGCGCATTTTCGAAAAACAGGGCAACCGGGCATTTCGCCCGGCCAACAGGCGTAACTACCAAAGAGGGGTAACATGATCACTCGTCGCATCATTCTGGCCGGCGCCGCCGCGCTGGCGTTCGCAGGCTCGGCTTCGGCCGAGGACTGGAAGGCCAAGTATCCGGAGATCACCTTCGCGGTGATTCCCGCCGAAAACGGCTCCGGCGTCACCGAGCGCTACGGCCCGCTCACCGAGTACCTGTCGAAGGAGCTCGGCATCAAGGTGAACCTGCGCGTCGCGAACGACTACGCGGCGGTCATCGAGGGCCAGCGCGCCGGCAACATCCAGATCGGCTATTACGGCCCGGCGTCGTTCGCCCGCGCCCGCCTCACCGGCGTCAAGACCGACGCGTTCGTGATCGACGTCAATGCCGACGGTTCGAAGGGCTACTATTCGGTGTTCTACGTGCTCGCCAAGAGCCCGTACCAGAAGGTCGAGGACCTCAAGGGCAAGAATATCGGTCTGGTCGATCCCAACTCGACCTCCGGCAACAACATGCCGCGTTTCAAGCTGAACCAGATGGGGATCGATCCGGAGACCTATTTCTCCAAGGTGGTCTTCACCGGCAGCCATGAGAACGCCGTGCTGGCGCTGGCACAGGGCACCGTCGACGTCGCCGCCAACTGGTGGAATGCCGACGACGATTCCAACCTGACCCGCATGCTCGCCAAGAACATGGTGAAGTCGAGCGACGGCACGCCGCTGAAGAAGGAAGACTTCCGCATCATCGTGAAGTCCGACCTGATCATCAACTCGCCCTACGCCTATCTCGAGAGCCTTCCCGACGACATGAAGGCGAAGATCAAGCAGGCCTTCCTCGACATGCCGAAGAAGGATCCGGAAGCCTTCAAGAAGCTGTCCGACGGCAAGAACCTGCCCTGGCAGTCGGTCACCAACGCCGACTACGACAAGACCATCGAGCTGATCAAGTTCGTCGACGCCCTGCGCAAGAAGGGCTCTTGATCGCAGATCGCCGCTGAATCGGGCCGGGTTGAAAAGACCCGGCCCTTTTCGTTCATCCCTCGAGCAGACTGGCCCGCATCGATGGCGACCGCCATTTCCATCCTTCCAGCGCCGCAACTGGCGACGCTGAACGATGCCTATCGCAAGGCGGTCGCGCGCAAGCGGCTGAAGGCGACGGTGGCGGCCGCGGTGTTCTGCGCGGCGCTGTTTATCGCGGCGCTCGGCGCCGATGTGAACCTGCACACGCTCTTCACTTATTTCGGCAACTTCGTCAGCTATTTCGACCGCATCCTGACGCTGGATTCCGGTGCGCGGGTCTGGACCGATCCGGTGGAATGGTTCTGGGGCCTGAAGAAGTGGCTGCGGCTGCTCGGCGAAACCCTGCTGATCAGCTATGTCGGCACCTTGACCGGCGCTGTGTTCGCCTTCGCGCTGAATTTCTTCGCCGCCCAGAACACCTCGCCGGGACCGTGGGTGCGCTTCATCATCCGTCGCCTGCTCGAATTCGCCCGCACTGTGCCGGGCATCGTGTTCGCGCTGATCTTCGTGATCGCGTTCGGGCTCGGGCCGATGGCCGGCGTGCTGGCGATCGCGATCCACACCACCGGCGCGCTCGGCAAGCTGTTCGCCGAGATCGTCGAGAATGCCGACATGAAGCCTGTCGAGGGCATCCGTTCCACCGGCGCGAGCTGGCTGTCCTGCATGCGCTTTGCCATCCTGCCGCAGGTCTCGGCGGGCTACGCCAGCTATGCGCTGCTGCGCTTCGAGATCAACGTCCGCGAGGCGTCGGTGATGGGCTTCGTCGGTGCCGGCGGCATCGGGCAGGAGCTCGTGGTCGCGATCCGCAAGTTCTACTATTCCGACGTCAGCGCCATCCTCGTCACCATTATCGTCACCGTCTTCATCATCGACATCTCGACCGGCTGGCTGCGGGGCCGCCTGTTCGGCAAGGAGACCCGGCGATGAGCCAGCTGCCGAAGCCGGACACCGCGGATCTGCGTGCGAAATATCCCGGCGTGTTCGAACGTCCGGCGTCGGCACGGCTGGCGCTGCCGGCCATGATCGTGGCGGCGTTCGCGATCTTCGTCTACGGCCTCGTCGATCTCGACTTCTCGCCGTCCAAGCTGATCTCGGGGATGAGCCAGCTCGGCTGGATCACCATGATGATGATCCCGCCGAATCCCGGCTCGTCGTTCCCGCTCTACATGCAGGCGCTCGGTGAGACGCTGTCGATCGCGTTGCTCGGCACCACGCTCGCGGCGCTGCTGGCGCTGCCGGTCAGCCTGTTGGCAGCGCGCAACATCATCCCCTCGAACCTGATCCGCTTTCCGGTGCGCCGCTTCCTGGATTCGATCCGTGGCGTCGACACGCTGATCTGGGCGCTGGTCTGGATCAACGTCGTCGGCCTCGGCCCGTTCGCCGGCGTGCTGGCGATCATGGTCTCCGACTTCGGCGCGTTCGGAAAGCTGTTCTCGGAGGCGATCGAGGCGGCGGATCGCAAGCAGGTCGAGGGTATCCGCGCCTCCGGCGGCAACGCGCTGCATGAAATCCGCTTCGGTCTGCTGCCGCAGGTGCTGCCGGTGATCGCAGGGCAGGTGCTCTATTTCATCGAGTCGAACACGCGGTCCGCCACCATCATCGGCATCGTCGGCGCGGGCGGCATCGGGCTGCAGCTCGCCGAGCAGATCCGCGTGCTGGAATGGCAGAAGGTGTCGTTCCTGATCCTGATGATCCTGATCGCGGTTGCTGCGATCGATTTCATCTCGAGCAAGCTGCGCTTTGCGATCATCGGCCAAAGGGCGGTGGTGTAGTATCTTCTTCGCCTCTCCCCGCAAGAGCGGGGCGAGGGAGAAGAGCATCGTCAGCTATTCTCGACCAGAAACTCCACACGCTCGGCGGCGAAGCGCGAGCGCTTGGTCACCAGCGGGCGGTCCAGCATATCGACGTCGGTCGCGTCGACCACAAGCACCGGTCGCCCCAGCGGCAGATCGAGCCGTGCGGCGTCGGTCGCATCGGCGATCGCCGCGGTGATCCGCGTGGACGAACGGTGGTAATCCTTCACGCCGTAATGCCCGAGCAGCTTGGTCATCGAGCGGACGTCGGCGAACACGCTGCCGGCATCGGGAAACCGTTCGGCCGACAGCCAGGTGGTCGAAACACAGATCGGCGTCCGGTCGGCGAGCCGCACCGCCTCGATCCGGATCAGCGGTGCCCCGATCTTCAGGCCGAGCTCGCGCGCGATCTCGCGATTGGCGATGTCGCTGCCGGCATCGATCAGCTGGCCGCGCGGCTCGTGGCCGCCGGCGCCGACGATCTCGGAGAATCGCGTGCGTGAGCGCAGCGGATAGGCAAGGCGCTGGGCCTCGACATAGGTGCCGCTGCCGCGCTCGGCGCGCACCAGGCCGCGCTCGGCGAGTGCGGCGAGCGCCCGTCGCACGGTGTGGCGGTTGACCCGGTAAGTCTCGGCGATTTCCATCTCGCCGGGCAGCTTTTCGCCCGCAGCGAAGCGGCCGTCAGCGATGCCGCGCTCGATGCCGTCAGCGACCTGCCGCCACAAGGCGACGCCCGAACTTTCCTGCATGCTCATCGCGCGGTGATACCAGAAATCTTCGGTTTGTCACGAAACAGTCATGGCGCTCGGCTATCAAGTTGTCTATTATCATAGACAACTTGATGCAAGCAAGGTTGCCGATGAATCCAGACAGCAAACAGGCCCAGCGCAAGGCCGCGATGACGGTGCTGGCGCACTCCGCCGCGGCCGACATCGCAGGCCGGCTCGCGGCGATCGCGGTGCCCAGCCATGAGAACCTGCGCGAGCCGGAGAACGGCCTCGTGATGATGCGTGGGCGGATCGGCGGTGACGGTGCGCCGTTCAATCTCGGCGAGGCGACCGTGTCGCGCGCGGCGGTGCGGCTTGTGACCGGCGAGGTCGGTTTCGGCTACACGCTCGGCCGCGATGCGCAGAAAGCGCAGATGATCGCGCTGTGCGACGCCATGGTGCAGTCCGCGGAGTTGTCCGGCGAGGTCGAAGCGAAGGTGATCGCGCCGCTGCGCGTCGCCATGACTGCCGAACGCGCCCGCAAGGCCGCCGAGACTGCGGCGACGCGGGTCGATTTCTACACGATGGTGCGCGGTGAGGGGTGATGCAATGACGACGATTGCCGAGATGCCCGCAGGGTTTGCCGACAAGGTGCTGTCGGCGCAGTCCACGTTCCGCTCCGTGATGGATGCGATGGCGCGCCCGGGCAGCGTGCAGCGCGTCGCCGCTGATGTCGGCACGCCCGCCGGCATGATGCGCGGCTCGGCCGCGATCGCGCTGACGCTGTTCGATCACGATACGCCGATCTGGCTCGATGCCGCGATGTCCGCGACGCCGGATGTCGCCCGCTGGCTGAAGTTTCACGCCAGCGCGCCGGTGGTTACGGATTCCGCGATCGCAAGCTTCGCGCTGATCGGCGATGCCGCGGACCTGCTGGCGCTGGAGCGTTTCGCCTTCGGCAGCAACGAATATCCCGACCGGTCGACCACGCTGATCCTGCAGGTCGACAGCCTGACGCAGGGGCCGGCCTTCGAGCTGAAGGGGCCCGGCATCGACGGCAGCGCGCTGTTGCAGGCGATGATCAAGCCGCGCGACCTGTTCCAGCGGCTGTCGATCAATGAAGTGCTGTTCCCGCGCGGCATCGACGTCGTGCTGGTCCATGACGACAACATTGTCGCGATCCCGCGCACCACGCGGCTGATCGCAAGCGGAGTGTGAGCGATGTATGTAGCCGTCAAGGGAGGCGAGCGCGCCATCGAGAACGCGCATCGGCTGCTGGCGCATGAGCGGCGCGGCGATCGCGATGTGCCCGAGGTGACGCTGGCGCAGATCTCCGAGCAGCTCGCGCTGGGCGTCGACCGCGTGATGACCGAAGGCTCGCTCTACGACCGCGAGCTTGCGGCGCTCGCGATCAAGCAAGCGCGCGGCGACATGATCGAGGCGATCTTCCTGGTTCGTGCCTTCCGCGCCACGCTGCCGCGTTTCGGCGCCACCGAGCCGGTCAACACCGGCGAGATGCAGGTGCGGCGCCGCATCTCCTCGACCTTCAAGGACGTTCCGGGCGGCCAGATCCTGGGGCCGACCTTCGACTACACGCATCGCCTGCTCGATCCGCAACTCGCGGAAGGTTTTGTGCCGGAGCAGCCGGCGACCGCGGAGGCGTCGCAGGCGGCAACGCCGCGGGTCACCGACATCCTCGGCCGCGACGGCCTGATCGAATCCTCGCCGCAGGCAGAGAGCGACACGCCGGTCGGCGACCTCACGCGCGAGCCGCTGAGCTTCCCGGCCGATCGCGATCTGCGGCTGCAGAATCTGGCGCGCGGCGACGAGGGTTTCCTGCTCGCGCTCGGCTATTCGACGCAGCGCGGCTACGGCCGCAATCATCCCTTCGCCGGCGAGATCCGCTTCGGCGAGGCCGAGGTCGAATTCTTCGCCGAAGACGTCGGCTTCGCGGTCCCGCTCGGCTCGATCGAGCTGACCGAGTGCCAGATGGTCAACCAGTTCAAGGGCTCGACATCAGAGGCGCCGTGCTTCACCCGCGGTTATGGCCTCGCCTTCGGCCAGAGCGAGCGCAAGACCATGTCGATGGCTCTGGTCGACCGCGCGCTGCGCGCACGCGAACTCGGCGAGGAGGCGATTGCGCCGGCGCAGGACGAGGAGTTCGTGATGTCGCACTCCGACAATGTCCAGTCGACCGGCTTCGTCGAGCATCTCAAGCTGCCGCATTACGTCGACTTCCAGTCCGAGCTCGGCCTGCTGCGCAAGCTGCGGCAGGAGTTCGCGGAGGCCAACGCGGCCGTGGAAATGCAGGAGGCCGCGGAATGAACGCGCCGACATACAATTTCGCCTATCTCGACGAGCAGACCAAGCGGATGATCCGCCGCGCGATCCTGAAGGCGATTGCGATCCCCGGCTATCAGGTGCCGTTCGCGAGCCGCGAGATGCCGATGCCCTATGGCTGGGGCACCGGTGGCGTGCAGGTGACGGCGGCGATCCTCGGTCCCGACGACGTGCTCAAGGTGATCGACCAGGGTTCCGACGACACCACCAACGCGATCTCGATCCGCAAGTTCTTCGGCAAGACCGCGGGGGTCGCGACCACGACCTCGACCACCGACGCGACCGTGATCCAGACCCGGCACCGCATTCCCGAGGCGACGCTGCACGCCGGGCAAGTGATGGTCTATCAGGTGCCGATCCCCGAGCCGTTGCGCTTCCTCGAGCCACGGGAGACCGAGACGCGGCGCATGCACGCACTCGCCGAATACGGGCTGATGCACGTCAAGCTCTACGAAGACATCGCGCGCTTCGGCCACATCGCGACCGCCTACGCCTATCCGGTGAAGGTGAATGCCCGCTACGTGATGGACCCGTCGCCGACGCCGAAATTCGACAATCCGAAGATGGACAATTGCGCGGCCTTGCAGCTGTTCGGCGCCGGCCGCGAGAAGCGCATCTACGCGATCCCGCCCTACACCACGGTGGTGTCGCTGGATTTCGAGGATCATCCGTTCACGCGCTACCGCTTCAACGCGCCTTGCGCGCTGTGCGGCGCCGATAATTCCTATCTCGACGAGATCGTCACCGACGACAAGGGCGGGCGGATGTTCGTCTGCTCCGACACCGACTTCTGCGAGCAGCGCCAGGCCGCCGGCCATCACGGCACCGAGAGCGCGGCGCCCCACAAGGAGAAGGCGCATGTCTGAGCTCGTCGGCCTCGACAACGATCAGCCGCTGCTGGTGGCCGAGGGGCTTGCCAAGAATTACGGCCGGCTGCCGGCCTGCCGCGACGTCTCGTTCGCGCTCTATCCCGGTGAGGTGCTGGCGATCGTCGGCGAGTCCGGTTCGGGCAAGTCGACGCTGCTGCAGCTGCTCTCGGCGCAGCTCGCGCCGGGCGCGGGGCGGGTGTCCTACCGGATGCGCGACGGCGTGCTGCGCGATCTCGCCGAACTCGGCGAAGCGGAGCGGCGCTTTCTGTTCCGCACCGACTGGGGCTTTGTGCATCAGGATCCGGCACAAGGCCTGCGCATGGGCGTATCGGCCGGCGCTAACGTCGGCGAGCGGCTGATGGCTGTGGGGTGGAATCACTACGGTCGCATCCGCGACACCGCGTCGACCTGGCTCGACCGCGTCGAGATCGATGTCGGTCGTATCGACGATGCGCCGAAGACTTATTCGGGCGGCATGCGGCAGCGGCTGCAGATCGCGCGCAACCTCGTCACCGAGCCGCGGCTGGTGTTCATGGACGAGCCGACCGGCGGCCTCGACGTCTCGGTACAGGCGCGCCTGCTCGACCTGATGCGCAATCTCGTCAGCGAGCTCGGCCTTGCCGCCATTGTCGTGACCCACGATCTCGCGGTCGCGCGCCTTTTGTCGCATCGCGTGATGGTGATGAAGGGCGGCCGCGTCATCGAGACCGGTCTCACCGACCAGGTGCTCGACGATCCGCGCGAGCCCTATACCCAGCTGCTCGTTTCCTCGATACTGCCGCCATGAGCTTGCCAATGACCGCGATGATCGAACTTGCCAACGCCGAGAAGACCTTCACCATGCATCTGCAGGGCGGCGTCGAGCTGCCCGTGGTGCGCGGCGTCTCGTTCCACGCCGATCCCGGTGAGTGTGTGGTGCTGTCGGGCCCGTCGGGCGCCGGCAAATCTTCGATCCTGAAGATGATCTTCGGCAATTATCGCTGCGACAGCGGCCGGATCGGCATTCGTCACCACGGCAAGGTGATCGACCTTGCGACCGCCGAGCCGCGCCAGGTGTTGAGCATCCGCCGCTCGACCATCGGCTATGTCAGCCAGTTCCTGCGCGCGGTGCCGCGGGTGGCGACGATCGACGTCGTCGCCGAGCCGCTGATCGCCAACGGCGTGGCGCGCGAGGAGGCCCGCGAGCGTGCCGGGAAACTGCTGCGCCGGCTCAACATTCCGGAGCGGCTGTGGACCCTGCCGCCCTCGACCTTCTCCGGCGGCGAGCAGCAGCGCGTCAACATTGCGCGCGGCTTCATCTCGGACCTGCCGATCTTGCTGCTGGACGAACCGACCGCTTCGCTCGATGCGGCGAATCGCGCAGTGGTGGTCGAACTGATTGCGGAGAAAAAGACCAAGGGCGTCGCGATGGTCGCGATTGTCCATGACGACGAAATCCGCCATCTGATTGCCGACCGTATCGTCGATGTGACCTCGTTCGCCGCTGCTGCCTGAAGGACCGTTTGAAATGACCGCCAAGCAAGACACCATCATCGGCAACGCCCGGCTGGTCCTCGCCGATCGCGTGATCGAGCAGGGCTGGGTTGCGATCGCTGATGGCAAAATCGCTGAATTCGGCGAGGGCAGGGCGCCCGAGGCAGCGGAGGACGCCGGTGGCGATCTCCTGATGCCCGGGCTGATCGAGCTGCACACCGACCATCTCGAGATGCATTACGTGCCGCGGCCGAAAGTGTTCTGGAATCCGGTCGCCGCCGTGATCTCCTATGACGGGCAGCTTGCGACCTCCGGCATCACCACGGTGCTGGATTCGCTGCGGGTCTGGCGCGAGGACGGCGCCGAGGATGTCGACGGCCGTGCCGGCGTGCTGGCGGCAGCGATCTCGGCGGCGCGCGAGGAGAACCTGCTACGCGCCGATCACTTCCTGCATCTGCGCTGCGAAGTACCGATGCCCGATGTCGTCGCCGAGGCCAAGGAGCTGATCGACCGGCCGGACGTGCGGCTGATGTCGCTGATGGACCACACGCCGGGCCAGCGCCAGTTCCGCGACGAGGTGAAGCTGCGCGACTATTACCGCGGCAAGGGCGGCGGCATGACCGACGCCCAGCTCGATGTGCTGTTCGCCCGGCGCTTCGCCTATCAGAAGGAATATGCTGTCGCGAACACCCGCGCCATCGTCGCGCTGGCGCACGCGTACAGGATTCCGCTCGCGAGCCACGACGACACCACGGATGAAAACGTGGTCGACGCCGTCAACGACAAGGTCGCGGTCGCGGAATTCCCGACCACGATGGAAGCCGCGCGCGGGCTGCATGCGGCCGGCATCGACATCCTGATGGGCGCGCCGAACGTGGTGCGCGGCGGCTCGCACTCCGGCAATATCGCCGCCGTCGACCTCGCCAATGAGGGCATGCTCGATATCCTGTCGTCGGACTACATCCCGTCGAGTCTCTTGATGGCGGCGCTGCAACTGCCGCGGCACGTGCCGGCGATCGATCTCGCCTCCGCCGTCCGCACCGTGACCAAGACGCCGGCCGAAGCGGTCGGCCTGTCCGATCGCGGCGAGATCGCCGTCGGCCGGCGCGCCGATCTGATCCGCGTCCACGTCGCGCGCGATCTGCCTGTCGTGCGCAGCGTCTGGCGCGAAGGAGCCAGGGTGGCATGAGCGAAGTCCCTGCCGTCGCCGCGCAGCACGCCGGCACGATCGGTCCCGGTCGGTTGATCCTGGTGGTCGGCCCGAGCGGTGCCGGCAAGGACACGCTGCTGGGACTGGCGAAGACCGCTTGCGCCGATGACCGCGACATCGTGTTTCCCCGCCGCCTGATCACCCGCCAGGCCTCGGCCTCGGAAGACAATGAAGAGGTCAGCGCGGAGACCTTCCAGCGTGCGCTGGCCGCCGGCGACTACGCCATGCACTGGGAAGCACATGGCCATCGCTATGCGCTGTCGCGCGGGATCAACGATGAGATCCGCGCCGGGCGCACCGTGATCGCGAACGTCTCCCGCACGGTGATCGCGGCCGCCCGCCGCAATTATGCCAATGCCGTGGTGGTCTCGATCACGGCGCCGCCGGATGTGCTGGCGGCGCGGCTGGCCGCGCGGGCGCGCAGCAGTGACGGCCTGCTCGCGCAGCGGCTGGCCCGCACCGTCGACGAAACCGCGTCAACGCCCGATTTCACCATCGTCAATTCCGGCACCGCCGAATATCACGCGCGACAGCTCGTCCGCATCATCAAGGGCGAACGCTGGGACGAGTAGCAAGAGACGACTGGCCATAAAGGAGAACAGCACGAATGTCGGTGATCTCTACGATCGAGCAGCTTGAGGCGATCTACGGCTTCCCGAACGACGCGTCGACCGTGAAGGTCGTCGATCACGTGACGCCGCTCTATCGTGTGCTCATCGAGAAGTCGCCGTTCGTGTCGCTTGCGACCTCGGGGCCCGAGGGGCTCGATTGCTCGCCGCGCGGCGACCTGCCGGGCTTCGTGCGCATCCATGATGCGAAGACGCTGATGATGCCGGATCGCCGCGGCAACAATCGCTGCGATTCGCTGCGCAACATCGTGCGCGATCCTCGCGTCGGGCTATTGTTCCTGATTCCGGGCTCGGGCAGCACGCTGCGCGTCAATGGTCGCGCCTATGTCACGGCCGAGCCGGAGCTGCTGGCCTCCTTCAAGATGGAAGGCAAGGCCCCGCGCACGGTGATCGTGATGAATGTGGACGAGATCTACTTCCAGTGCGCCCGCGCGATCGTGCGCTCCGACCTCTGGAATCCGGACAAACGGATCGATCCAACGTCCTTGCCGACGCCCGGCCAGATCCTCGCCGAGATGAGCGAGCACAAGGTCGGCGGCGAGAAATACGATCGCGAATGGCCGGAACGCGCGCGGCAGACGATGTGGTGAGGCCTCTTCTCCCTCGCCCCCGCAAGCGGGCGAGGTGACTTTCGACGGCTTCGCCGATTCGTATGGTTACGCCTTCGCCTGCTCATCGAACGCCTTCAGCGACACCGCCGCGATTTCGCGCAGCGTGTTGCGGTCGGCGCCCGAGGAGGCCATCACGCACATGCCGGATGTCACCGCGGAGAGATAGCGGGCGAGCGTGACCGGATCGGCGTTCTCGCCGAGGTCGCGCTCGGCCTTGGCGCGGACAAAGCGGTCGCGCAACTGGTCTTCGGTGTGGGTGCGGCGCGCCGCCAGCTCGAACGGAACGTTTTCCGAGCCTGTGCCGCAGGCAAGGCCGCCCTGGACCAGCAGGCAGCCGGGCGGGTTGGCGGGATCGGTCTGGGCGTCCGCGTGCTCCATCACGAATCGCTCGGCCACCTCTCGGGCGGTGGAGGCACCGAGAACCTTTTCCATCCAGGCGTCGCGCTTTTCGGAGTAGCGGTCGAGCGCGGCCTTCAGCAGGCCTTCCTTGCTGCCGAAGGCAGCGTAGAGGCTGGGCGGATTGATACTCATCGCCTCGGTGAGCTGCGCGATCGTCGTGCCCTCGTAACCGTGGCGCCAGAACACGTCCATGGCCCGGTCCAAAGCGGCGTCCGCGTCAAAGGCGCGGGGGCGTCCCATTCCCATTTTTGGTTGCTCCGTAAGCCGGGTGCCGTTTCTGTGACGGATTGTCCCTGACTTATCCTCTTGTTGCACGTAGTGTTTTTCCGCGTCTTCCCATTTCCCCACGAATGAGATAATAAATTCATAGTGCTTGATACATAAGTATCTTGCGGACCGGCGTCCAGCTCCACATCTGTAGCGAACACTACAGATGTCTGGAGCGCGTGAATGCCCTCGTCAACCCAAAATCCCCGTACCGGCCGTTTCCGACGAATCGTCGGCGGTGTCGTGATCCTCGGCGCCCTCGCGGTGGCCGGTTCGCTCGCGACCGGCCACTATTTCCACGCTGCGCAGGCGACCGCGGCCGCCGCCCCTGAACCGGCGGTGCCGGTGACTGTGGCGGTGATCCAGCCGCGGCCGACCACCCTGTTCGATGACTTCTCCGGTCGGCTCGAGG
This sequence comes from Bradyrhizobium sp., assembly GCA_036383375.1. GTDB lineage: Bacteria > Pseudomonadota > Alphaproteobacteria > Rhizobiales > Xanthobacteraceae > Bradyrhizobium. The sequence continues at coordinate 13,397 of DASVOL010000200.1, forward strand.
CCGTCGATCGTGTCCAGCTGCGGCCGCGGGTGGCCGGCGCGATCCTTTCGACCAACTTCATCGAGGGCGCGCTGGTGAAGTCCGGCGACATCCTGTTCAAGATCGACCCCGCGCCCTACGCGGCCGAGGTCGACCGGGCCCAGGCGCAGCTCGAGGCGGCCAAGGCCCGCGTGGTGTTCACCACGAGTGAAGTCGAACGCGGTGCACAGCTGGTCGGCAACAACATCGTCACCAAGCGTGACTTCGACCAGCGCGACAACGCCAATCGCGAGGCGATCGCCAACGTCAAGGCCGCCGAAGCCGCGCTGCAGACCGCAAAGCTCAACCTCGACTACACCGAGGTCCGCGCACCGGTCGATGGCCGGGTCGGCAGGATCGAGGTCACCGTCGGCAATCTCGTCGCGGCAGGCACCTCGTCGCCGGTCCTTACCTCGCTGGTCTCGGTCGATCCGATCTATGCAAGCTTCGATGCCGATGAGGAGGTCGTGCTGCGCGCGCTGAACTCGATCGCGGACGCGTCCGGCAAGCGCGGCAATCTCGATCAGATCCCGGTCGACATGGTGACGTCGGGCGGCCTCAGCGCCAAGGGGCACATCCAGCTGATCGACAACCAGGTCAACGGGCAGAGCGGCACCATCCGCGTCCGTGCCGTGTTCAAGAACGAAGACGGCCGGCTGATCCCGGGCCAGTTCGCCCGCGTCCGCATGGGCCAGCCCAAGCAGCAGACGCTGGTGCTGGTCGACGAACGCGCGGTCGGCACCGATCAGGACAAGAAATTCGTCATGTTGGTCGGCGACGACAGCCGCGCCGTGTACCGCTCCGTCACGCTCGGCGGCGCGGTCGATGGCCTGCGGATTGTCACCGCCGGCCTGAAATCCGGCGACCGCATCGTCGTCAACGGCCTGCAGCGCGTGCGTCCGGGCGCACTTCTGAAGATGGAAGTCGCCGAAATGGGCGCGCGCGGCATGCAGCAGGCATCTACCGAAACCAATCAGCACGTCGTGCAGCGCTAGGCGCTGCACGCGGGGGCGGAGCCATGAATCTCTCGAAATTCTTCATCGACCGGCCGATCTTCGCCGGCGTGCTATCGATCCTGATCTTCCTGGCCGGCCTGATCTCGCTGGTGGCGATGCCGATCTCGGAATACCCCGACGTGGTGCCGCCGTCGGTCGTGGTGCGCGCGACCTATCCCGGCGCCAATCCGAAGGTGATCGCCGAGACGGTCGCGACCCCGATCGAGGAGCAGATCAACGGCGTCGAAGGCATGCTCTATATGTCGAGCCAGGCCACCACCGACGGCGCGATGACGCTGACGGTGACGTTCCGGCTCGGCACCGACCCCGACAAGGCGACCCAGCTGGTGCAGAACCGCGTGCAGCAGGCCGAGCCGCGCCTGCCGGCCGTGGTGCGCCAGCTCGGCATCATCACCAAGAAGAGCTCGCCCGACCTCACCATGGTCGTGCATCTGCTGTCGCCGAACAACCGCTACGACATGACGTATCTGCGCAACTACGCAGTGCTCAACGTCAAGGACCGGCTGGCGCGGATCGACGGTGTCGGCGACGTCCAGCTCTATGGCGCCGGCGACTATTCGATGCGGGTCTGGGTCGATCCGCAGAAGGCCGCCGAACATGCGCTGACCGCAAGCGACGTCGTGCGTGCGATCCAGGCGCAGAACGTCGAGGCCGCCGCCGGCGTGGTCGGCTCCTCGCCCAGCGTCAAGGGCCTCGATCTCCAGCTCTCCGTCAACGCCGAGGGACGGTTGTCGACCGAGGAGCAGTTCGGCGACATCGTGGTGAAGACCGGCTCGGCCGGCGAGGTGGTGCGGCTGCGCGACGTCGCGCGGATCGAGCTCGGCGCCTCCGAATACGGCCTGCGCTCGCTGCTCGACAACAAGCAGGCGGTCGCGATCCCGATCTTCCAGGCGCCGGGTTCGAACGCGCTGGAGATCTCCGACCACGTCCGCGCGACGATGGCCGAGATCAAGAAGAACATGCCGGAAGGCGTGTCGTACCAGATCGTCTACGACCCGACGCAGTTCGTGCGCTCCTCGATCGAAGCCGTCATCCACACGCTGCTCGAGGCCATCGCACTCGTCGTGCTGGTGGTGATCCTGTTCCTGCAGACCTGGCGTGCCTCGATCATTCCGCTGATCGCGGTTCCGGTGTCGATCGTCGGCACCTTCGCGGTGATGCATGTGTTCGGCTTCTCGATCAATGCGCTCAGCCTGTTCGGCCTGGTGCTGGCGATCGGCATCGTGGTCGACGATGCCATCGTCGTGGTCGAGAACGTCGAGCGCAACATCGAATCCGGCCTGTCGCCGCGCGATGCCACCAACCAGGCGATGCGCGAAGTGTCCGGCCCGATCATCGCGATCGCGCTGGTGCTGATCGCGGTGTTCGTGCCGCTGGCCTTCATCTCCGGCCTCACTGGACAGTTCTACAAGCAGTTCGCGCTGACGATTGCGATCTCGACCGTGATCTCGGCGATCAACTCGCTGACGCTGTCGCCGGCGTTGTCGGCGCTGCTGTTGAAGGGGCATGACGAGCCGAAGGATTGGCTGACGAGGGGCATGGAAAAGTCGCTGGGCTGGTTCTTCCGCGGCTTCAACAAGGTCTTCACCAAGTCTTCCCAGAACTACGGCCGTACCGTCACCAAGGTGATCTACGGCAAGGCCGTGGTGATCGGCCTCTATGTGCTGCTGATCGGCCTGACCGGCGTGCTGTTCAAGCAGGTGCCGAGCGGCTTCGTGCCGGGGCAGGACAAGCAGTATCTGGTCGGCTTTGCCCGGCTGCCTGACGGCGCGACGCTCGACCGCACCGAGGAAGTGATCCGCAAGATGAGCGACATCGCGCTGACCCAGCCTGGTGTCGAAAGTTCGGTGGCGTTTCCCGGCCTGTCGATCTCCGGCTTCACCAACTCGTCCAACGCCGGCATCGTGTTCTCGACCCTGAAGCCGTTCGACGAGCGCAAGGATCCGTCGCTCAGCGGTCCGGCGATCGCGGCGGCGCTCAACAAGAAATATGCCGGCATCCAGGATGCCTTCATCGCCATGTTCCCGCCGCCGCCAGTCAACGGCCTCGGCACCATCGGCGGCTTCAAGCTGCAGATCGAGGATCGCGCCGGTCTCGGCTATGAGGCGCTGAACGACGCCACCAAGGCGTTCATGGGCGCGCTCCAGAAGGCGCCGGAGATCGCCGGTGCGTTCTCGAGCTTCCAGGTCAACGTGCCGCAGCTGTTCGCCGACATCGACCGCACCAAGGCGTTGCAGCTCGGGGTGCCGGTCACAGAGGTCTTCAACACGCTGCAGATCTATCTCGGCTCCTACTACGTCAACGACTTCAACAAATTCGGCCGCACCTATTCGGTCTATGTGCAGGCGGACGCGCCGTTCCGCGCGCGTGCCGACGACATCAGGCAGTTGAAGGTGCGCTCGTCCTCCGGCGACATGGTGCCGCTGTCGGCCTTGCTGAAGGTCCGGCAGAGCGCAGGTCCGGAGCGCGCGCTCCGCTACAACGGCTTCCTGTCGTCGGACATCAACGCCGCTGCGGCGCCGGGCTTTTCGTCCGGCCAGGCGCAGGAGGCGGCGACGCGGATCGCGGCCGAAACGCTGCCGCCGGGCTTTGCCTTCGAATGGACCGACCTGACCTATCAGGAGTTCATCGCCGGCAATTCCGGAATCTGGGTGTTTCCGCTCGCGATCCTGCTGGTGTTCCTGGTGCTCGCCGCGCTCTACGAGAGCCTGGCGCTGCCGCTCTCGATCATCATGATCGTGCCGATGGGCCTCCTGGCTGCGATGTTCGGCGTCTGGCTGTCGAAGGGCGACAACAACGTCTTCACCCAGATCGGCCTGATCGTGCTGGTCGGATTGTCGGCCAAGAACGCCATCCTGATCGTCGAATTCGCGCGCGAGCTCGAATTCGCCGGACGCTCGCCGATCCGCGCCGCGATCGAGGCCAGCCGGCTGCGGTTGCGGCCGATCCTGATGACGTCGATGGCGTTCATCATGGGCGTGCTGCCGCTGGTGCTGTCGACCGGTGCGGGCTCGGAGATGCGGCGCGCGATGGGCGTCGCGGTGTTCTCCGGCATGATCGGCGTCACCGTGTTCGGCCTGTTCTTGACGCCGGTGTTCTATGTGCTGCTGCGCACGGTCACCGGCATGAAGCCGCTGACGCAGCACGGCGAGGCGACCATCCCCGGAAAAGCACACGCGGCATGATGCCGCGTGTGTGTAAGCCTCGTGTCAGTTTGAAGAGGATCAGGCTGCGATATCGAGCAGCAGAAGCGACGAACCGCGGACCAGCACCTTGCGGCCCGCGGGCGTCAGTTCAAACGAATCGCCGCGCACGGCGACATAGCCGAGCGTGATCAGGCTTTCGACGGCGAACCGGTTCAGCCGTGACGGGTTTGCTGCGGGAGCCCGCAGCGCTTTCAGCGCATCCCATTGATCGGGTCTGAGTTCGAATTCTTCGCTCATCGGTCCAGGCACTCCAGAAGTTCTTGGCGTGCGAGATACAGAGCGCAGATGAATTTCGTGCGACCACAACGAGTCAGGATTTCGATTTATGTGGACGCGCCGTCACATCGCCGTGTCATTGGAATACTTCAATTTTTTCGAATCATTGCGGCGCAACAACGCGTGATGTTGTCACAGAGATTAACCGCACGTCGTCACACAGGTTAATCGCGAGGATTAACCGGGTTAATCGTCTCAATTAACCGGCCGGATTCCTCGCTAATCGTTAACCGCGCCGCACACTTGCGCCGCCATCGACCGGCAACGTCACACCGGTGACGAAATTCGCCTCATCCGAGGCGAGGAACAGCGCGGCATTGGCGACGTCCCAGCCGGTGCCCATCTTGTGACGCAGCGGCACCTTGCTGTCGCGCTCGGCCTCGACCTCGGCGCGGCTCTTCTTGAATTCGCGTGCGCGCGTGTCCACCGCCATCGGCGTGTTCATCAACCCCGGCAGGATCACGTTGGCGCGAATGCCATATTGCGCATTCTGGTAGGCGAGCTGTTCGGTGAAGGCGATCATCGCCGACTTGGTCGCCTTGTAGGCGACGTAAGGATAGGTCGTGATCGCGGCCATCGACGAGATGTTGATGATCGAGCCGCTCTGTTGCTTGCGCATGATCGGGATCACGTGCTTGGCGGCGAGGACGCAGCTCTTCAAGTTGATCGCGACGCAGCGGTCGAACGCCTCCTCGGTGATGTCGAGCAACTCGGCGTCGCCGCCGGAGAGGCTGACACCAACATTGTTGTGCAGGATATCGACGCTGCCCCAGCGGCCATGCGCATCCGCCACCATCGCCTTGATGTCGGCATTCTTGGTGACGTCCGCCTTGAAGGCGGTCGCAATGCCGCCCTTGGCTGCGATCAGCTCGACGGTTTCCTGCGCCGATGCCAGATTGTGATCGACGCACAGCACCTTGGCGCCTTCGCGCGCGAAGGTCAGCGCGGTGGCGCGGCCGTTGCCGATGCCCTCGCCGGGGCTCTGGCCGGCGCCGACGACGATGGCGACGCGATCTTTGAGGCGCATGTCACTTCACTCCCGGGATCGGGTACTGCTGCAGTACCTCTTTGTAGCTTGGCTCGTTGTCGATCTGCATGGTGGCGAGCACCCGCACCACGGCGCAGTAGAACGCGATGGTCAGCACGAGGTCGGTCATGTGCTCGTCGGAGAGATGCTGCTTGATCTCGGCGAAGGTCGCCTCCGACATCGCGAGCTCGCGCACCATCTCGCGGGCACCCCGCAGGATCGCCTTCGCCAGCGGCTCGAGCCCTGACGGCTTGCCCTCGGTCTCGGCGATCAGGCCCTTGATGTCCGCGTCGGTGACGCCGAACTCTTTGCCGATCTTCACATGGTGGGTGAACTCGTATTCCGACTTCTCGAGCCAGCCGACCTGCAGGATCGCGAGCTCGCGCAGCCGCGGATCGAGCTTGCTCTTGAAGCGGATGTAGCCGCCGATGCCGTTGAAGGCGCGCGCCATGTCCGGCGAGTTCACCAAGAGCTTGTGCAGATTGGTGTTGCGCTTGAGCATGTCGCGATATTCGGGAGCGACCTGATCGGCTTCGAGATAGGGCAGGCGGGCCATCGTTGTTGTCCTTGGTTCGGCGGCTTGCGGAACAGGCGGCTGTCGCTTCAGCCGTAGAGGGCTTTGTGCTCGCGCTCGTAGTTGGCGTAGGAGTCCTTCATGCTGGCGCCGTTCAGCAGCATGGTCGCGACCACGGCATTGTCGGCATCGAACACGGTCGAGCGCACCCACATGCTCTCGGTGCGCTTGCTGCCCGAGAGCGCCACGACCTCGCGCTCGACCCAATAGGTCTCGCCCGGGAACAGCGGCCCGCGCACAAGCCGGATCTCCTGATCGGCGAACAGCCCGACGGCCGGGCCACGGACCGGCAGCCGGTCCTCGCGCGCGCGGTACTGGAACAGCACGCTCAGCATCTCCATCGGAATGATGGCGCGGCCCCAGGGATTGTGTTCCAGCGAATAATAGTCCGAGGGCTCGGTGATCACCTTGAGCTTGTCGGCCAGCGAGAACGGATAGAGATCGCCCATGTTCTGGTCGAAATCCATCTTGATCGCCTGCCGCGGCGTCTTCATGCCGACCTTGATGTCGGCGAGAATCACGGGATCGGTTAGCGGCTTCAACTCGCCGAGCCGGTGGCTCAGCGCGGTCTCGGTGCCGTCGCCGTCGATCGAGGCGGTGCCGCGCAAAATCTCGGTGCCGTCGCGCTTGATCATCCCGATGGTGCAAACGGTCTGGCCCGGCTTCGGCTTCTCGATCTGGGCCTGCACCTCCTCACCTTCGAACACCGGATTGCGGTAATGCGCCGACAGGCATCCGGTCATGAACCAGGCCCGGCCCCAGATCCGCTCGCACAGCGGCGCGAACTGGCTGAAATGGGTCGGTCCCTCGATCGTGCCGCCGCGGAAGCCGAGCTTCTGCGCCGTTGCATCGTCGTGGATCGAGGCGTGAGAGTCGTAGGTCTGGGCCTGCAGCATCTGCTTCGGGCTGCGCCAGGGACCCATCAGCAGATTGTCCTTCTCCACGATTTCGGTCGTGAACGCGGATTCGATTTTAATCATCCTTGGTCTCCCTTTGCGCGCCACCGTTTCAAAGATGCCGGGGTTCGGCAAGCCTCGCAGAGCAAACAAGGCCGCGACATGAGATATGTGCTGTGGCCATGGAACGGGGCTGTTCATGCATAACAAAATCGGTGCATGCTGATGCATGATCATGGGCAGATAATGAGACCGGTTCGGACCGGCGTGACCTGATCGGCGGGGAGCCTGAAACTGATGGCGTTGATGGAAGTTGGACTGGACGACAAGTACCGGTTGGATACCAAACGAATCTTCCTCTCCGGTACCCAGGCTCTGGTCCGATTGCCCATGTTGCAGCGCGAACGCGACCGCGCGCACGGGCTGAACACCGCCGGTTTCATCTCCGGTTACCGCGGCTCGCCGCTCGGCATGTACGACCACGCGCTGTGGCGGGCGAAATCGTTCCTCAAAGAGCACGACATCGCCTTCGTTCCCGGCCTCAACGAGGACCTGGCGGCGACCGCGGTGTGGGGCAGCCAGCAAGTCGGCATGTTCCCGGGCGCCAAGGTCGATGGCGTGTTCGGCATCTGGTACGGCAAGGGCCCCGGGGTCGATCGCTCGCTCGATGCGCTCAAGCACGCCAATTCCGCCGGCACCTCGCCGAATGGTGGCGTGATCGCGCTCGCCGGCGATGACCATGGCTGCCAGTCCTCCACTCTGGCGCATCAGAGCGAGCAAGTGTTCGCCTCGGCGCTGATGCCGGTGGTCAATCCGGCGACGCTGCAGGATTATCTCGACCTCGGCATCCTCGGCTTCGCGCTGTCGCGCTTTTCCGGCTGCTGGGTCGGCTTCAAGGCGATCTCGGAGACGGTGGAAAGCTCGGCCTCGATCGTCAGCGATCCCGATCGCATCAAGATCATCATGCCCGACGATTTCGAGATGCCGCCGGGCGGGCTCTCGATCCGCTGGCCGGATCCGCCACTGGAGGCCGAGCGCAGGCTGCACGGGCCCAAGATGGAGGCGGTCGCGGCGTTCGCCCGCGCCAACCGGTTCGACCGCATCGTGCTGGATTCCAAGCCGGCGCGGCTCGGCATCATGGCGACCGGCAAGGCCTATCTCGATCTGCGCCAGGCACTCGCCGATCTCGGCATCACCGATGCCGACGCCCAGGCGCTGGGCCTGCGCATCTACAAGGTGGCGCTGACTTGGCCGCTGGAAGCGCGCGGCGCGCGCGACTTCGCCGAAGGTCTGCAGGACGTGCTGGTCGTCGAGGAGAAGCGCGGCTTCATCGAGGATCAATTGGTCCGCATCCTCTACAACATGGACGCATCGAAGCGGCCGTCGGTGGTCGGCAAGCGCGACGAGAGCGGCGCGCCGCTGTTGCCGAGCGAGGGCGAGCTGACGCCGACCATGGTGGCGACTGCCGTCGTCGCGCGGCTGCGCAAGCTCGGCCACCGCAGCCCGCTGCTGGAGCAGCGGCTCGCCAAACTCGAGGCGTTCGATCGCCCGGCCGAAGGCACCGGCACCGCGAAGCTGCAGCGCACGCCGTATTTCTGCTCGGGCTGCCCGCACAACTCGTCGACCAAGATTCCCGAGGGCAGCCGCGCCATGGCCGGCATCGGCTGTCACGGCATGGCGCTGTCGGTGCCCAACCGCAACACCCAGACCATCTCGCATATGGGCGCGGAGGGCGTGAGCTGGATCGGGCAGGCGCCGTTCACCAGTGAACAGCACGTGTTCCAGAATCTCGGCGACGGCACCTACACGCATTCCGGCTTGCTGGCGCTGCGTGCAGCGGCGGCGGCCGGCGTCAACATCACCTACAAGATCCTCTACAACGACGCGGTCGCGATGACCGGCGGCCAGCCCGCCGAAGGTGGCTTCACGGTGTCGCAGATCGCGCATCAGGTCTGGGCCGAGGGGACCAAGAAGCTGGCGATCGTCTCTGACGATCCCGACAAATATCCCGCCAATTACTTCCCGTCCGGCGCCACCATCCATCATCGCCGCGAGCTCGATGCCGTACAGCGCACCTTGCGCGAGATCGAGGGCCTCACCGTCCTGATCTACGACCAGACCTGCGCTGCCGAGAAGCGCCGCCGCCGCAAGCGCGGGCTGTTTCCCGATCCGGCCAAGCGCGTCTTCATCAATGAGCGCGTTTGCGAAGGCTGCGGCGACTGCTCGGTGGCATCGAACTGCGTCTCGGTGCAGCCGCTGGAAACCGAGCTCGGCCGCAAGCGCCGCATCGACCAGTCGAACTGCAACAAGGATTTCTCCTGCATCGAGGGCTTCTGCCCGAGCTTCGTGATGGTCCAGGATCCGAAGTTGCGCAAGGCAGACCGCACCGCCGCCGATCCCAAGGCGCTGTTCGCGGACCTGCCGGCGCCGCCCGCGGCCGTGTTGAGCGGCCCCTACAACATCCTGATCACCGGCATCGGCGGCACCGGCGTAATCACCATCGGCGCACTGCTCGGCATGGCCGCGCATGTCGAGGGGCTCGCCTGCTCGACGCTCGACTTCACCGGCCTGTCGCAGAAGAACGGCGCGGTCATGAGCCACGTCCGGCTCGCCCCCACATCCGACATGCTGACAACGGTCCGCATCGCGCCCGGCAATGCCAACCTGATCCTCGGCTGCGACCTCGTCGTCGCCACGAGCGTGCCGGCGCTGAGCCGCGCCGAGCGCGGCGTCACCCACGCGGTCGTCAACGCCGATCTGCTACCGACCGCGAGCTTCGTGATCGATCCCGATATCGACTTCGAGGCCAGCTCGATGCGCGATGCGCTGAACGGCGCGGTGCGACCTGACGATCTCGACATCCTCGATGCCACCGGGCTTGCCACCGCGCTGATGGGCGACAGCATCGCGACCAACGCCTTCATGCTCGGCTTCGCGTTCCAGCGCGGTGCGATCCCGCTGTCGCTCGAGGCCATCCTGAAGGCGATCGATCTCAACGGCGCCGCGATCGAGATGAACAAGACCGCGTTCTCGTGGGGCCGGCTTGCTGCCCATGATCTGCAGCGCGTGGTCAGCGCCGCACGCTTCAAGAACGCCGGCACAGCGCCGGCAAAGAAGACGCTCGACGAGGCGATCGCGTTCCGCGCAAAATTCCTCACCGACTATCAGGACGCGGCCTACGCCAAGCGCTATCTCGACGACGTCGCGCGCGTCCGCTCCGCCGAAGCCGCGGCAGCGCCGGGCTCGCAGGACCTGACCGAGGCCTTCGCCAAGGGCCTGTTCAAGCTGATGGCCTACAAGGACGAATACGAGGTCGCGCGGCTCTATTCCGACGGCGAGTTCAGCAAGGCCTTGAGGGAGCAGTTCGAGGGCAATTCCGGCCTGAAGGTCCTGCTGGCGCCGCCGCTGCTGGCGCAGCGCGATCCCGTCACCGGGCGCTTGCAGAAGCGCGAATTCGGGCCGTGGATCTTCAAGGCGTTCGGCCTGCTGGCGGGGCTGAAGGGCCTGCGCGGCACCGCGTTCGACATCTTCGGCTACACTGCCGAGCGCAAGATGGAGCGCGCGCTGCCCGTGGATTACGCGGCGATGATCCAGCGTCATCTCGACGGCAAGAAGCCGCTCGATTTGCCGCGCCTCGTGGCGCTGGCAAAGGCAGCCGACCTCGTGCGCGGCTACGGCCACATCAAGGAAGGCAACGTCGCCCGTTATCGCACCGAATGCGCGCGGCTGGAGCGTGCGATCGGCCAGCCGATGGCCCAGGCGGCGGAGTAGGGCAGAGCGTTTCCCCGTTCCGGCACCATCGGAACGGGGCTCCAGGCGGTGGGCAGCGGAACTTTCCACGGCCGCCTTGGTTGACCGGTAACCCTGCCCGCGAGCCGCGGCTGGATTCGTGTGGCCGGGCTCCTACATAACGGCTGTTCTGTTCGAGTGATTTCAGGAGGCCCTTTTGACGGTCCTGAAAAGCGTTTTTGTTGCAACTGTTTGCACCGCGTGCCTGGCTTTGGGTGGCGTGGCGTTTGCTGACGAGTACCGTCCAAGCGAGTTCTTCAGTCTCGACCTTTCCCAGGCAGTCTTGTCGCCGAAGCGGCTTGGTCCGCCGGCGCAGTTCGAGCCGGTTCCGGTCGAGGCGAGGACCGATCGCGGTCCCGATCAGCATGCCAACGTTGAGCCGCAGGTCGAGCCGAAGGTGGAGCCGCAGAAGGCCGTGCGCACGACCAGGGTGACGCCGCCGCGTGAGACGACCCCGCAGCGCAAGCGCGCGGTCGCGCACGTCCCCGCCCGCGCCAAGCTCGCTCGGCGGCACACGAACCCGCTCGACGCGGAAGCCCGCGATACCCGGATCCAGACCTGGCCGTGCCGCACCGGCGGCATCTGCAACTGGCAGCGGTGAGGCGGCTCGGAGCGCATCGGCTCTCTCATTAGCACGCGTCAATCTCAAACCCGTCATCCTGAGGAGCGCGCACTTGCACGCGTCTCGAAGGATGCACGGCCCCGGCTGTGGCCGAGTCATCCTTCGCGACGGCGCTGCGCGCCTCCTCAGGATGACGGGTAAGCTGCTATTGCTCTGACAGCCCTCTCCCCCGAGTCATCCCGCCGTCGCAAAACCGTCGGCGCAGAGTCAAGAAACCGTAAGGGCGGAGTCAAACGGCGCAGGCAAAACCTTCGTTGCGATTCGACGAAGGTTATTCGATGCCGACAGCGATCTCCGCGAGGGGACGAGGCCTCACCAGGCGTCAGCTTCTGGTGCGCTCGGCATCGACGGCCGCGCTGGCGGGATTGGGCGCGCTGGCAAGGCCCTATCTGAGCCGCGCGGCGGATCGGCCTGCGATCGCGGGCATCCAGTCCGGCGACGTCGCCAGCGATTCCGCTGTCATCTGGGCTCGCGCCGATCGCGCCGCGCGGATGCGGATCGAATGCGCCGCGGTCGAGAGCTTCGCCACCATCCTGCGCGCCGCGTCTGTCGATGCGCTGCCCGAGCGCGACTTCACGGCAAAGCTGCTGCTCGATGGCCTGCCACCGGGACAAGACCTGTTCTACCGAATCCGCTGCGAGGATCGCGACGGCATCGCCGGCGAAAGCCGCGTTGGGCATTTCCGCACCGCGCCGGTCGGCCGCCGCTCGGTCTCGTTCGTCTGGTCCGGCGACGTGGTCGGGCAGGGCTGGGGCATCGACCCCGCGCGCGGCGGCCTGCGCAGCTACCGAACCATGCTGAACGAGCGCCCGGATTTCTTCATCCATTCCGGCGATCACATCTATGCCGATTGCACGGTGCCGTCGGAGCAGGCGCTGCCGAACGGCGAGGTCTGGCGCAACATCGTCACCGAGGAGAAATCCGTCGTCGCGCACAGCCTCGAAGAGTTTCGCGGCAACTACAAATACAACTGGCTCGACGAGAATTTCCGCGCCTTCCACGCCGAGGTGCCGATGTTTGCGCAGTGGGACGATCACGAGGTGGCCGACGACTGGTCGCCGATCGGCACCGCTGACGCGACCGGCTACGACGCGGACGGCAGCTCGCGCCTGGTGGCGCGGGCGCGGCGTGCCTTCCATGAATTCATGCCGATGCGGCTGATGCCGGAGCGCGACGGGCGGGTCTATCGCAAGATCGCCTACGGGCCGCTGCTCGACGTCTTCATCATCGACATGCGCTCCTATCGCGATTCCAGCTGGAACAAGCAGGGCGATCCGGACCAGGCGTTTATCCTCGGCGAGAGCCAACTTGCCTGGCTGAAGCGGGAGCTGGTGGCGTCGGATGCAACCTGGAAGGTGATCGCCGCGGATCTGCCGATCGGCCTCGTCAGCCTGGATGCGGTCGCGCTCGGCGACGGGCCGCCGGAGCGGCGCGAGCACGAGATTGCCGATTTGCTGTGCTTCATGAAGCGCGCCGGCATCCGCAACACGGTGTGGCTCACCGCCGACATGCACTACACCGCCGCGCATCACTACGATCCGAACCGCGCGGTGTTCCAGGAGTTCGAGCCGTTCTGGGAGTTCGTCTCGGGTCCGCTGCATGCCGGCACCTGGTCGCCGGGTGAGCTCGACAACACCTTTGGCCCGAAAGCGATGTACCAGAAGGGCTGCTCGGCCGAGCAGGGCGACAATCTCGCGCCGTGTTTCGGCCTGCAATTTTTCGGCCGCGTCGACATCGACGGCCAGACCGGCGTGATGAAAGTGACGCTGAAGGACGTCGATAACCACGATCTCTGGTCGGTTGATATCGAGCCGCGGCCGGATGCGCGGCCCGGCCAGATCATGGCCCAGCATATCTGAGTCCATCAAAGCCGTCGCGACATCTTGATTGCGGGCGCCTTGCCCGAAGGGCCGGTTAGCGGGCAGACTGGGCTTGGCAGTTCTGCCAATTTCATTCCTTACAGACGATTTGCTGGCGTGACGTCGTCGATGACATCGGCGCCCCACGCGTCAGGAGCTATCCATGGACAATCTGCAGACACAGGGCATCAGCCTGCCGCAGCTCGGGCTCGGCACTTTCCGCATGCAGGGCGATGCCTGCCGCGAGGCGGTCGAGAGCGCGCTCGAGCTCGGTTACCGGCATATCGACACCGCCGAGATGTACGGCAACGAGGAGGCGATCGGGGCCGCGATCGCGGAATCGAAGGTCGCGCGCAAGGACCTGCATGTGACCACCAAGGTCTGGCACGAGAATTTGGCGCCGGATGCGATCCGAAAAGCGTTCGACACCAGCCTGAAGAAGTTGCGGCTCGACCACGTCGACCTCTATCTGGTGCACTGGCCGTCGCGCAGCATGAAGCTGCCCGCCGTGTTCGAGACGCTGATGCAGCTGAAGGAGCAGGGCAGCGTCCGCGCGATCGGCGTCGCCAATTTCACCACCGCGCTGCTCAAGACCGTGGTCGAGGACATCAAGGCGCCGATCGCCTGTAACCAGATTGAATATCACGCCATGCTGGACCAGACTCCGGTGCGGACATATCTCGCGGCGAAATCGATCCCGCTGGTGGCCTATTGCCCGCTGGCGCAGGGCCGCTTCGCGACCGACGAGATGCTGGCGAAAATCGGTAGCAAGCACAATGCAACGGCAGCGCAGGTGGCGCTGAAATGGTTGCTCGACCAGGACGGTGTTGCGGCGATTCCGAAAGCCTCACGCGCCGAGAGCCAAAAGGCCAATCTCGACGCGCTCAAGGTCAGGCTCGACGACAACGACCGCAAGGCGATCGCTGCGCTGCGCAAGGACATGCGCTGCGTCAATCCGGGTTTTGCTCCGGCGTGGGACTGAGTCCCGCGAGCACCTGATCAGGACGAAGAACGAGAAAATGGCTCCGCGAGGAGCCATTTTCCGTTGTGTCGGTCCTTCGTATGTGCCGGCGCTTAATAGCGATCGCGTCTGATCACCACCGTGCGGTCATGGTCGTGATGCCAGCCGCGATGCCAGCCACGGTCATGGCGCATCTCGGCGCGCGCGCCCCATCCACGATCCCAGTGGTGATGGCCACCGCGCTTGATCACGACGGTCTCGGCGCTCGCGATCGACGGAACGGCCACTGCAAGCGTACCAATCGCCGCAAGAACAAAACCAATCTTTTTCATCTCATCCTCCTCAAATGATGCGAGGAGGCAACCGTGCAGGCATTGAAACGTTCCTCAGGAACCACGGGAGTTTTCTGAACGGTTGTTCAGGCGGACTTGCCTAACCACTGCGTCCGACGCATCATCGCGCCATAAAAATCAATGTTCGGGGGGACGTTGTGAGCAATTTTTCACGCCGGGATTTCTTGAAGGGTACGGGATCGGCCGCCGCTGCCGTCATCGCGGGGCCGGCCGCCGCGGCGATGGGGCCGGACGACAAGTTCGACCTCGTGATCAAGAGCGGCGACGTGATCGATCCCAGTCAGTCGCTGCGCGGCAAGCGCGACATCGGCATTCGCTGGGGCCTGATCGAAGCGATCGAGGACGAGATCCCGGCCGCGCGTGCCGTCAAGACCATCGACGCATCGGGCAAGCTCGTGATGCCGGGTCTCGTCGATCTGCACTGCCACGTCTATCCCTACGGCTCGGCGATCGGCATTCCCGCCGACGAGCTGGTGCAATTCCAGGGCACCACCACCGTCGTCTCGGCCGGCGATGCCGGCGTCAACAATCTCGCGGCGCTGCGGCGCTTCATCGTGGCGCAGTCGCGGACGCGGATCTACGCCTTCCTCCATATCGCCAACAACGGCCTGTCGGCGTTCCCGGTGGCCGAGCTCTACAACATCGACAACGCCCAGGTTGAAGCCTGTGCGATGGCGCTGGCGGAAAACCCCGACTTCCTGATCGGGGTCAAGGTGCGGATGTCCGAGAACGTCATCTTCAAGCATGGCATCGAGCCGCTGAAGCGCGGCATCCAGGCCTGCGAGATGTGCGGCTGGCCGGCGCGGATGATGGTGCATATCGGCGGTGTCGAGACCAAAGAGTTGATGTCCGACATCCTCGATCTGCTGCGGCCGGGCGATATCCTGACCCACGCCTATTCCGGCGCGCCCAACATGTCCGGCGCGTTCACCAACATCGTGCAGGACGGCAAGCTGCTGCCGGCGGCACTCGCGGCCAAGCAGCGCGGTGTGCTGTTCGATGTGGGCCATGGCGGCGGCAGCTTTGATTTCACGGTGGCGGAGATCGCGATTCCCGCAGGCTGCACGCCCGATACGATCTCCTCCGACATCCACGTCTTCTCGGGCAATTCGCCCGGCATCCCGTTCCTGCCCAACGTGATGAGCAAGTTCCTGGCGATGGGCTCCTCGCTGGATCAGGTGGTGGCGATGGCGACCTCGGTACCGGCGCGGATTATCAACCGGACGCCTAAGATCGGCACGCTGCAGCGCGGCGCACCCGGCGATGTCGCGATCATGGATCTCATCGAAGGCCCGGTCACCTTCGTCGATACCCGCAACAATAAGCGTGATGGCAATCTGCAGCTGAAGCCGGTGCAGACCGTGGTCAACGGCGTGCCGTTCGGCCGGCCCTATCAGGCGCCGTTTTCGGTGCGGTAGGCGCAAACGGAAGGATGGATTGCTTCGCTCCACTCGCAATGACGAAGCAACTAGCCGTCATTGCGAGGCGCGAGGCGACGAAGCAATCCATCGAGCCGCAGGCAGACCCTAACCGTTTTTCTTCTCCACATTGCTGCTGCGCGCGGGCACGCCGAACTCCTTGCGACACACCTCCGCCAGCACCGCGACGCCTTCGCGGATCTGCTCGTGCGAGGGGCTGGCGAAGCAGAGGCGGAGCCGGCTGCCGGAATGCGCCTTGCTGGTCGACCATTCCGGTCCCGGATTGATCGAGACCCCGGCGGCGAGCGCCGCCTGATAGAGCTTCATGGTGTCGACATGGTCGGGCAGCTTGACCCAGAGGAAGATGCCGCCCTTCGGCGCCTCGAATTCGGCTGAGGTTCCGAACTGCTCGTTCAGCGCCTTCATCAGCGTGTCGAGCTTGGCGCGCAAACCCTTGGTCAGCCGCGGCACGTGGGTCGCAAAATGCGGCGCGCAATATTCCGAGAGCACCATCTGCTCCAGCGCGCCGGAGCCGGCGTCGGTCTTCAGCGGCAGCATCCGCGACATGATCTCCCAGGGCGCGACGATGAAGCCGACCCGCAGCGCCGGCGCGATCGATTTCGAGAACGAGCCGATATGGATCACGCCGCCATGCTTGCTCATCGCATAGATCGCGGGCGGCCGTTCGCCGTTCCAGATCAGATCGGCATAGCAATCGTCCTCGAAGATCGGCACGCCGTATTCTTTCGACAGCGTCAGCATCTCGGCGCGGCGGCTTTCGGGGAGGATCGAGCCGGTCGGGTTCTGCACGGTCGGAATGGTGTAGATGTATTTCGGCGTGATGCCGCGCCGCTTGTGATCGGCGAGCGCCGCGGCCAGCGCATCGATCCTTATGCCGTCGCCATCGAGGGGAATGCCGACCGCGTTGACGCCGAGCCGCGTCAGCCGGTTCAGCGAGCCCTGATAGGTCTCCTGCTCGATCAGCACGGTGTCGCCCTTGGCGAGCAGCGTGTGATTGACGAGGTCAAGCGCCTGCAGCGAGCCGGAGACGATCATGATTTCGTCCGGCGTGCAGGCAATCCCGGCGTCGCGCTTCAGCTTCTCGGTGAGGAACTGGCGCAGCGGCAGATAGCCCTGCGGCCCGTGCGCGAGGTTGTAGGTCGCGAGATTCCTGCCCTCGCGCTTCATCACGGCGTTGAACGCTTCCAGCAGCCCGTCCACCGGGACCTGATCGGGATCGTTGTTGCCGCCGACGAAGCTGTATTTGGCGAGCCCGGTCCAGCGCGCGGCCGGCGCAGGCAGGCCGGCCGGAAGCAGCGGTGCAAAGTCGAACTGGGCTGAGATGGACATGGACGTTTCGCTCCGTGTTGTTGTCGTTGAGAAGGTCCGCGGGAGGCGGCCTCCTGTGAAGTCAGTTCTTGCCGGTCAGCCGGATTGGACGGCCTTGGCTGATGAAGGCATAGTGCCCGGCGCCGACGCTGCCGACCATCAATGCCTCGACCGCCGGTTCCGCGATCTCGCCGGCCGCGGCCCAATCGACCACGAAATTCGCGCCGGTGCCGCCGCGGGTATCGGTCGTGGCGATCGAGACCTCAACGGTCGCAAACGGTTTTAGCGCGACCGGCGATTTGAGGTAGCTCTCCACCATCTTGCCTGATGTGTCGAAATAGGCGATCCGCTTCAGCACCAGGAGCCTCGTCTCGGAGACGTTGTGCACGCTCAGCGTTACCGAGAAATCGGCCCTGAGCTTGCCCTGGCTCATCGACACGCTGGAATACACCGGCACGTAGAATGCACCTGACGCGGTGAGGCCTTCCGATGGCACCGCGGTCAGCGAGTTCGCAAAATTTTGTTCAATACTTCCGGAGGATTGTGCTAGCGCCTCCGTCATGCGCACGGTGAGCAGGCAGAGCAGAACTGCCAGAAAAATGCCGCCTGCGCGGATGTGACACATTGCTCGGTTGATCCTCACGCCCGGCCCTCTAGGTTGCGGCAGCAGGAAGTCTTTGACGCATGCATGAACTTATTCGCGATATCACGCTCTGTATCCTGTTTGCCTGGGGGATTGGGCTGTTGGCCCATTTCTCCCGGCAACCGCTGATACTGGCGTACCTTATCGCCGGCTTTTTCATTGGTCCATTCGGCATGGGCTGGGTCAAGTCCCAGGAATCGATCAGCGTCATCTCCGAGCTCGGCCTGATCTTCATGCTGTTCATGATCGGGCTGGAAATCGACCTCAAGAAGATCATCCGTGCCGGCAAGGTGATCCTGTTCGCCGGCGCCGGCGAGCTGATCGGCGGCTGCCTGATCGGCGTGGCGTTCTTTGCCGGGATCGGCCTTGCGATCGGCGGCGGCAAGTTCGATGCGGTCTATCTCTGTGTCGCCTGCGCGCTGTCCTCGACCGTCATCATCGTCAAGGTGCTCTACGAGAAGCGCGAGCTGGATACGCTGCCGGGCCGCATCACGCTCGGCGTGCTCGTGCTGCAGGACATCTTTGCGATCCTGTTCCTGGCGGTGCAGCCGAGCCTCGACAATCTGCAGATCGGCGTCGTGCTGTTGTCGATTGCCCGCGTCGCGGTGCTGGTCGCGACCGCGCTGGTGCTCAGTCGTTACGTGCTGCCGCGGCTGTTCCACCAGATCGCGCGCCGGCCCGAGCTCGTGCTGCTCGGCGCGCTTGCCTGGTGCTTCCTGATCGGCGAGATCGCCGAACGGCTGCATCTGTCGCGCGAGATGGGCTCGCTGGTCGCCGGCGTCTCGATCTCGACCTTTCCCTACGCGCTCGACGTCACCGCCAAGGTGACGACGCTGCGGGATTTCTTCATCACGCTGTTCTTCGTTGCGCTCGGCATGACGATCCCGATCCCGGGCTTACAGGTGATCTGGCTTGCGCTGGTGATCGCGGCCTTCACGGTGGTGAGCCGCCTGGTCACGACATTCACGCCGCTCTATCTGATGAAGCAGGGGCTGCGCGCCAGCTTGCTGCCGGCGATCAATCTCGCGCAGATTTCCGAGTTCTCGCTTGTCGTGATCCAGACCGGCGTCGCGGCCAACCATATCGGGACCGAAACCGCGAATGCGGTCTCGTTCGCCTTCGTGGTGCTGGCGGTGCTCTCGACCTTCGCGATGGCCCGCAGCGATCAGATCGTGCGAGGCCTGATCGGCCCCTTGAAGCGGATCGGGCTGCGTGATCTCGACCATCGACGCGAGGGCAGTGGCGGGTCCGGGCAGGAGGGCGGCCAGGAGGAGGGACATGGCGAGATCCGCCGCATCGTGATCCTCGGCTTTTTCCGTGCCGCGAGCGCGCTGATCAGCCAGATCGAGCGGCAGAACCAGTCGCTGCTCGAGCAGATCAGCGTCATCGACTTCAACCCGCTGGTGTTCCGCACGCTGACCGACCGCGGCATGCACGTGATCTATGGCGATATCAGCAATGTCGATACGCTGGTGCATGCCGGCATCGGCAAGGCCGAGATCATCATCCTGAGCGTGCCGGATTTCCTCCTGGTCGGCGCCGACAACGAGAAGCTGGTACGCCACGTCCGCGCCCTGAATCCGACCGCGAAGGTCGTTGCAACCGCCGATCTCCTGACCGGCGTCGACGACCTCTACACCGCCGGCGCCGACTACGTGACGGTGACCCGGCTCAGCGACGCCGGCGAGCTCTATTCCGTGATCGAGGCTGCCGACGCCGGCCTGCTCGACGACAAGCGCGCCGAGCTGGACGCCCAGCTCAGCGACCGGCGCGAGGTGCTGCCGTAGGCGAGCATGATCCGGAAAAGCGGGGACCGGTTTTCCGACAAGATCATGCTCAAGCAAGGGGGGCCACGGTGCGTGTCACCGCCCTGGCATGCCTGCCGGACGCATGGCGGGTTGCATAATGATACTGGCGCTGACAACGGAACCCGGCTAATCCACTGCCTGCATAAAGCGAGATGTCAGGACAATGGCCGATACGATCCAGGAAGTGCTGCAAGCCTTTGCGAAGGGTGAACTCGTCGTCGTCACCGACGATGACGATCGGGAAGGCGAGGGCGATTTGATCGTCGCGGCGTCGTTCTGTACGGCGGAAAAGATGGCCTTCATCATCCGCCACACCTCTGGCATCGTGTGCGCGCCGATCACCACCGAGGACGCCCGCCGGCTGCGGCTCGATCCGATGGTGGCGCATAACGAGTCCAACCACACCACGGCCTTCACCGTCTCGATCGACTACAAGCCCGATGGCGGCACCGGCATCTCGGCCGATGAACGCGCCTCCTGCTGCCGCGCGCTCGCCAATCCCAATGCCGGCGCCAACGATTTCGCGCGCCCCGGCCATATCTTCCCGCTGATCGCGCGCGACGGCGGCGTGCTGCTGCGCTCCGGCCACACCGAGGCCGCGGTCGATCTGTGCCGGCTCTCGGGCCTGCCGCCGGTCGGCGTCATCAGCGAGCTGATGAACGACGATGGAACCGTGATGAAGGGCGAGCAGGTCGCGAAGTTCGCCGCCACCCACAAGCTCAAGCATGTCACGATCGCGGATATGATCGCCTATCGCCAGGCGCGCGAGAAGCTGATCGAGCGGGTCGCGACCTTCACCACCGAAAGCCCGATCGGCCCGTTGCAGGGCTATGCCTATCGCTCGCCGTTCGACGAGATCATGCATGCCGCCTTCGTCTACAACGGCATCGGCGACGGCCGGGACGTGCTGACCCGGCTGCACAAGCCCAATATCGTGACCGACCTCTTCACCGGTCCGGCGCGGATGGAAGCCGTGTTGCGGCACTTCAAGGCTGCCGGTCGCGGGGTGCTGGTCTATCTGCGCGACGGCGCCGCCGGTGTTCCGGTCCAGCCGGTGAGCGAGCAGAAATCGGCAGAGGCCGATCGCAACAAGCAATGGCGCGAGGTCGGCGTCGGCGCACAGATCCTGCGCGATCTCGGCATCACCTCGATCCGGCACCTGACTTCGTCGGTGCACGACTACAAGGGTTTGTCCGGTTTCGGCATCGAGATCGTGTCGAACGAGAGGCTGGATTGCTGACGCGGGTCATTCCGGGCGCGATGCGTGCGCATCGCCCCGGGGGTGACATACGCCCAATTCAATTGCGCTTCGCAGCATAGCGCTTTAATTTATCCGCCAAATTCCGAGTGATGATACGAAAGGATGTTTCATGAGCGTGCGCCCCCAGTCCAAGGACAAGCCGGCTGCCGCCAGCTTCCAGTGGGATGATCCGTTCCTGCTCGACGACCAGCTCACCGAAGACGAGCGCCTGATCCGCGACACCGCGCGGGCCTATGCGCAGGACAAGCTCTTGCCGCGGGTCACCAAGGCCTATCTGGAAGAGAAGACCGACCGCGAGATCTTCAACGAGATGGGCGAGCTCGGCCTGATCGGCGTGACGCTGCCCGAGGAATATGGCTGCGCCAATGCGAGCTACGTGGCCTATGGCCTGGTGGCGCGCGAGATCGAGCGCGTCGACTCTGGCTATCGCTCGATGAACTCGGTGCAGTCGTCGCTGGTGATGTATCCGATCTACGCCTATGGCGACGAGAACCAGCGCAAGAAATATCTCCCCAAGCTCGCGACCGGCGAATGGGTCGGCTGCTTCGGCCTGACCGAGCCGGACGCCGGTTCCGATCCCGGCGGCATGAAGACCCGTGCCGAGAAGGTGGCCGACGGCTACAAGCTCAACGGCTCCAAGATGTGGATCTCGAATGCGCCGATCGCCGACGTGTTCGTGGTGTGGGCCAAGTCGGCCGCGCACGATAACCAGATCCGCGGCTTCATCCTCGAGAAGGGCATGAAGGGCCTGTCGGCGCCGAAGGTCGGCGGCAAGCTGTCGCTGCGCGCCTCGATCACCGGCGAGATCGTGCTCGACAACGTCGTGGTGCCGGAAAGCGCGCTGCTGCCCAATGTCTCCGGCCTCAAGGGCCCGTTCGGCTGCCTCAACCGCGCCCGCTACGGCATCTCTTGGGGCGCGCTCGGCGCCGCCGAGGACTGCATGCACCGCGCGCGCCAGTACACGCTCGACCGCAAGCAGTTCGGCCGCCCGCTCGCCGCCACCCAGCTGGTGCAGAAGAAGCTCGCCGACATGGAGACCGAGATCGCGCTCGGCCTGCAGGCCTCATTGCGCGTCGGCCGCCTGATGGACGAGGGCAAGATGGCGCCCGAGATGATCTCGATCGTCAAGCGTAACAATTGCGGCAAGTCGCTCGACATCGCCCGCATGGCGCGCGACATGCACGGCGGCAACGGCATCCAGATCGAGTATCACGTGATGCGTCACGCCGCGAACCTCGAGACGGTGAACACCTATGAGGGCACGCACGACGTCCACGCCCTGATCCTCGGCCGCGCGATCACCGGCATCCAGGCGTTCTCGTAAGGGACGTTCACCCAAACGTCGTCATGGCCGGGCTTGTCCCGGCCATCCACGTCTTGGGGCTCGCAAGGAAGACGTGGATGCCCGGGACAAGCCCGGGCATGACGAGGTCAAAGAGAATCCGACATCACGGACAGAAGCCATGGCCGACAATGACGACATCCCGTTCAACCGCGACTTTCCGCTGAAGCCTGGCGTGGTCGAACAGGTGCGGCCCGGCGTGCGCCGCGTCCTCTGCAACAATCCGAGCCCGTTCACCTTCAGCGGAACGGTCAGCTACATCATAGGGCAGGGCAAGGTCGCGATCATCGATCCCGGTCCCGATGATGAGGCGCATGCGAAGGCGCTGCTCGATGCGGTCAAGGGCGAGACCGTGACCCACATCCTGGTCACCCATACCCATCGCGACCATTCGCCGAACACGCCGCGGATCAAGGCCGCGACCGGCGCGCCTGTCTATGCCGAAGGGCCGCACCGCGCCTCGCGCCCGCGCTTCGAGAGCGAGAAGCACAATCCGGAATCCGGCGCCGACCGCGATTTCCGGCCCGACATCGAGGTCAAGCACGGCGACGTCATCGAGGGCGCGGGCTTCGCGCTGGAGGCCGTCGCCACCCCCGGCCACACCGCCAACCATTTGGCGTTCGCGTGGACCGAGCGCAGCATCAATTTCGTCGGCGACCATGTGATGGGCTGGTCGACCTCGATCGTGGCGCCGCCCGACGGTTCGATGATCGACTACATGGCCTCGCTGGAGCGGCTGGAGCAGCGGCCCGAGCAACTCTATTTCTCGGGCCACGGCCCGGAGATTCCGGAAGGCCCGCGCTTTGTCCGTTTCCTGGCCCGGCATCGCCGGGCGCGCGAGGCGTCGATCCTGCATCGTCTGGCTAAGGGCGAGGCCGACATCCCGACCATGGTGCGGGCGATCTATATCGGGCTCGATCCGCGGCTCGCCGGCGCCGCCGGCTATTCCGTGCTCGCGCATCTGGAGGATCTGGTCGCGCGCGGTGTCGTCGCGACGGACGGCGACCCGGTGATCGGCGGCACGTACAGGATGGCCTGAGCGGCCTCCATTCGTCATTCCGGGGCGGGCGAAGCACGAGCCCGGAATCCAACAGGCCGCAGGTTCTGTCGTGAACTGGATTCCGGGTTCATCGCTGCGCGATACCCCGGAATGACGGGCGAGCCTATTTCTTAACCGACTTCGCCGGCGGCGCCTTCGGTGCGACCGGGGCCGCCTTCTTCGCCGGCTTGGAATTGTCGTTTTCGGCGGCGCTGTTGAGGTCCTCGATCAGCTTCTTGACCCGCGCAGCGTTGCTGCCGAGATCGGTGTCGAAATAGCGCGAGGCGGAGCGGATATCGACGCGCGAATCCTCGTCATCGGGCGTGACCCGGATCGAGACGTCCTCGCGGAAACCCATGATCGGCGTGCGTGCCACCGCCTCGATGCGGCCGATCCGGCGCGGCGGCTGCGGCGCGCGTGCGTCGATGACGAGCCATTTGCGGCGGTTCACCAGCCGCAAGGTCATCTCATAGGCGCGGTCGACCGGGGTTTCCAGTTCGACGGTTTCGATATCGGGGTAGGCCGCGCGCTGCCGCTCGGCCGAAGCGAGGCCGGCGTAGGCGGCCGGATTGGTGCCTTCCCCGGTGCGCAGCCGCGCCAGCGCCTCGAATTTCGGCGGGTCGATCGGATCGGTGGTGACGTCGTAGAGCCGCGGCAGCTTGCGGTACTGATAGGTCAGGTAGGCCGGGTAGGCGAGGATCGTGGCGTCGATCAGGAAGGCGAGCAGGATCCGGCCCATGCCGCGGGTGCCGTTCTGCCAGATCGCGGCGAAAGCGGCCAGCCCGAGCAGGATCGAGAGGCCGGCGAGGCCCAGTGCGCCGAAGAAGGTCGCCAGCGCCGGTTTGACCTCCAGGAAGCCGAAGCGGACGATCAGGATCGAGACCACCACCGCAACGACGGAGAAGATGGCGAGGTTGCGCGACCATGTGGCGAGACCGGACACGGGCTCCTGCTGGTAGGGAGCGGAAAACCTGCGCGCCATCGTCGAATAATCTGCCGGTTGAGATTGCCCCCGGCGACCTCAGCCGCCGCCAATGATCGTGTGAGACCACGGACCTGCGGCGAATTCAAGGGTCTTACCCTCCCCTGGAGGGGTCGAGACGAGCGGAGCTCGCTCTTGGGTCGACGCGAATGAAATGAGCGGCGGGGTGGGGTGATCCCTCAGCACGGGCACCTGTCTCAACGGAGGGACTGTCACCCCACCTCGGTTCGCATTGCGCTGCGCTTCATGCGAACCGATCCTCCCCCTCCAGGGGAGGATCGGAGCCTGTCCTACGCCGCGGCGGTCGGGAAGGTGTAATCCTTGAACTGGTCGCGCAGCGCCGTTTTCAGGATCTTGCCGGTCGCGGTGTGGGGAATGCCGTCGACGAAGGCGACGTCGTCGGGCATCCACCATTTGGCGATCTTGCCGTCCATGAACTTCAGGATGTCCTCGCGCGTGGCGCTCTGGCCCTGCTTGAGCTGCACGATCAACAGCGGCCGCTCATCCCATTTGGGGTGATGGACGCCGATCACGGCGGCCTCCGCCACCGCCGGGTGGCCGACCGCGAGGTTCTCGAGATCGATCGAGGAGATCCATTCGCCGCCGGACTTGATCACGTCCTTGGAGCGGTCGGTGATCCGCATGTAGCCGTGCTCGTCCATCGTCGAGACGTCGCCGGTGTCGAAAAAGCCGGCATCGTCGAGGATGTTGCTGTCGACCCGGAAGTAGGCCTTCGCGATCGCGGGGCCGGAGACCTTGAGACGGCCGAAGGTCTTGCCGTCCCATGGCAGATCCTTGCCGGCATCGTCGGTGATCTTCATCTCGACGCCGAACGGCGGGTAACCCTGGGTCTGCAGGATGTCGAGCCGCTCCTCGCCGGTGCGCTCGGTGAACGGCGGCTTCAGCGTGGCCAGCGTACCGAGCGGGCTCATCTCGGTCATGCCCCAGGCGTGGCGCACCTGGCTGCCCATGTCGAGGAATGCCTTGATCATCGAGCGCGGCATCGCCGAGCCGCCGCAGATCACCATCTGCAGGTCCGGGAGCTTGACGTTGTTGGCGGCCATGTATTGCAGCAGCATCAGCCACACCGTCGGGACACCCGCGGTATGGGTGACCTTCTCGGTCGACAGCAGCTCGTACACCGAGGCGCCGTCGAGCTTCGGGCCGGGCATCACCAGCTTGGTGCCCATCGATGGTGCCGAGAACGCGATGCCCCAGCTGTTGGCATGGAACAAGGGCACCACCGGAAGCATTGTGTCCGCGGCGGAGGTGCCGAGCGCGTCCTTCGAGTTGGCCATCAGCGCGTGCAACACGTTGGACCGGTGCGAATACAGGACACCCTTGGGATCGCCCGTCGTACCGGAGGTGTAGCACATCGCCGCGGCGGTGTTCTCGTCGAAGGTCTTCCACTCGAACTTGCCGTCGGATGCCGCGATCCAGTCCTCATAGGCGACCACGTTCTTCAGCGTGGTCTGCGGCATGTGCGCCTTGTCGGTCAGCACCACGTAGCGCTCGACGCTCGGCAGCTGGCTGGCGATCTTCTCCAGCACCGGAACGAAGGTGAGGTCGGTAATGACGATGCGGTCCTGGGCATGGTTGACGATCCAGGCGATCTGCTCCGGAAACAGTCGTGGATTGACCGTATGGCAGATCGCGCCGATCCCCATGATGCCGTACCAGACTTCGAGGTGGCGCCAGGTGTTCCAGGCGATGGTGGCGACGCGGTCGCCGAGCTTGATGCCGTCGCGTTCCAGGCTCTGCGAGACCTTCAGCGCGCGGGCATGAATTTGGGCGTAGTTGGTGCGATGAATGGGGCCTTCGACCGACCGGGTCACGACTTCCTGTGTGCCGTGATATTTGGCGGCGTGCTCAATAATCTTGTGACACAGCAAGGGCCAATCTTGCATCAAGCCAAGCATACGCAAATCCCTCCTCGATCCTCACGCATGATCCGCCGGCATCTTGGACGGCCGGCAGTAAAATCATGGAACTGACATGAACTGTAGCGCGGAGAAAGCAAGCCGAAAATGGCCTGATGGCGCGTTTCGTCGCGCCGCCGCGGCAATGGTTACCGCTGCCGCCGCGCTGCTTTGCCTTGGCATGCAAGCAGGGCCCGTGCAGGCCGCCCGCGGCGCGCCTGGCTTTCCCTGGGACGATTTGTTCGGTGTCCGGCCGCAAAGGGCGCACAAGGCGGTCCGGCGCTCAGCAGTGCCGCTGCCGAAGCCGCGCCCCGCCGAGGCGCCGCAAG
>DASVOL010000201.1:0-1592 GCA_036383375.1 Bradyrhizobium sp.
GTCCGGGCATTTCGCCACGCTGCTGCGCGGCACCGTGAAGACGCTGCTGCAGGACCACGACGTCTACATCACCGACTGGCACAATCCGCGCGACATCCCGCGCAGCAAGGGCCGCTTCGGGCTCGAGGATTACACCGACCACCTGATCGACTTCCTCGGCCAGCTCGGCCCGCGCGCGCATATGGTGGCGATCTGCCAGCCTTCAGTCTCGGCGCTGGCGGCTGCCGCGATCATGTCCGAAGACAATCATCCGGCGCGGCCGGCATCGCTGACCTTGATGGCTGGGCCGATCGACACGCGGATCCAGCCGACCAAGGTGAACGAGTTCGCCAAGAGCAAGCCGATCAAATGGTTCGAGGACAATCTGATCAACTACGTGCCGATGCAGTGCAAGGGCGCGCTGCGTCAGGTCTATCCCGGCTTCGTGCAGCTGACGGCGTTCGTCTCGATGAACCTCGAGCGTCACATCAAGCAGCACATCGACCTCGCCGACCATCTCGCCAAGGGCGAGACCGCCAAGGCCGAGCTGATCAAGACCTTCTACGACGAGTATTTCGCCGTGATGGATCTGCCGGCGGAATTCTACATCGAGACGGTGCGCGATGTATTCCAGGAGCATCTGCTGCCGCAGGGCATGCTGATGCATCGCGGCCGCCCGGTGAACCCGGCGGCGATCCGGCGCATGGGCCTGATGACTGTGGAAGGCGAGAAGGACGACATCTGCTCGATCGGCCAGACGCTCGCCGCCCAGGACCTCTGCACCGGCGTGCGCACCTATCGCAAGGTGCACCACATGCAGGCCGGCGTCGGCCATTACGGTGTGTTCTCCGGCAAGCGCTGGAACAACGAGATCTACCCGCTGCTGCGCGATTTCGTGCATGTGAATTCGTGAGGACTGGCGATGCTCTTTCCCCGTCATTGCGAGCGAAGCGAAGCAATCCATATTCCCACCCGGGATGGATGGATTGCTTCCGCCTTCGCCAAGGCTTCGGCGGACAAGTCGTCGCTTCGCTCCTCGCAATGACGATGGACGGCTAGTCACGCTTCCCACTGCGCAGTAGTCTCCCCGGCCACGACGACCCGCTGTCCAAGAATCGTCCAGGGAGAAACTCCATGCGCGCCACCTACCGTGCCCTTACGCTCGCCGTCATCGGCGCCCTCGCCCTCACCTCAGCCGCATCCGCCGCCGAAGTCCATGTCATGATCTCGGGCGGGCTGACCGCGGCCTACAAGGCGCTGGTGCCGGAGTTCGAGCGCAAGACCGGGCACAAGGTGGTGACCGCCTTCGGACCGTCGATGGGCACCACGACCAACGCCATTCCGGTGCGGCTGGCGCGCGGCGAGCCGGCCGACGTGCTGATCATGGTCGGCTATGCGCTCGGCGACCTGATCAAGCAGGGCAAGGTGGTGGCCAACAGCCGCGTCGACCTCGTGAAGTCGCCGATCGGGATCGCGGTGAAATCAGGCGCGGCAAAGCCGGACATCAGCACGGCCGACAGCGTCAAGCAGGCGCTGCTGGCGGCGAAGTCGGTCGCCTATTCCGACAGCGCCAGCGGCGTCTATGTCTCGACCGAGATGTTCGCAAAACTCGG
>DASVOL010000202.1:0-5598 GCA_036383375.1 Bradyrhizobium sp.
TCGCAGCCGCGCGCAGGCACACGCCGTACGCCGCACGCAAGGGCGGCGAGACCAGGATTGCATCGCAGGGCGTCGCGAGCTTCTACAGCGAGGGGCAGGAGACCGCGAGCGGCGAGAGGTTCAACGCGCACGAACTGACCGCCGCGCATCCGACCTTGCCGTTCGGCACCAGGCTGCGCGTCACCGACGTCAAGACCGGTCGCTCGGTCACCGTGCGTGTCAACGACCGCGGGCCTTACGTTCCCGGGCGCATCGTCGACGTCTCGTATTCTGCCGCACAGTCGCTCGGCATGATCGGCAAGGGCGTCGCGAACGTCCGGCTCGACGTGGTGCAGTAGGCTGCGCCGCAAGCCGGGTTCGGGAATTTTGCCGGACGGATCGGGAAAAAGTCCCGGCGCCACGCGCGCTTTAATCCTGTTGTCCGGACGACCCGTCTCAATAGAATTATCGCCGCTACTTCCCCGCGCTCTCTTTTTCCAGGCGCGTGGATTTCTACCCAATGAACCTTCCCCGCCTTGGCGTCCCACCGAGGCGGGTTTTTTCTTTGGGGCATGCGCGCCGCGTGCGCTGCAAGACCAGGCACGCGCTGGATATACCGACCTTGATGCGCAAGTTGACCTAGCCGCGACCGTACGTTGCGCTCCGCCGTATCCGGTGCCTTTGCGTCCACCAAATTGTCATGCTCCCGGCGAATTGCGGCCCAACGCCGCTGTCAACACACCGCCGAATGGATGATGTCGGCGAGGGACAAGCATTGGCCTACAAGATGATCGCAGAACGCGAGAACGAAACGGTCAGGATCGAGCGGGAGAGCACCTTCATCATCATCGCCAAGGCCAAGGTCTGGGCGAGCGAGGGATGGCAGGTGGTGATCACCGACAAGGACGGAAAATCATATCCGCCGGAGGAATTCGACAAGCTGCTCGCGGCTTGATGTCTCTGTTTGCGCATGATCTTTCCGGAAAACCGGTTCACACTTTTCCGGATCATGCGCTAGCGCTGCGCTGACACCAGTATCATCATCGGCCGTTCCAGTTCGTCGGCCAGTTCGGGCATGGCCTTGATCTGCTCCCGCGTCGGGGAGAATTCCTCGACATGGCGAAGCGTGAAGCCGGCGTCGATCAACGCATTCAGCGTGGTGCCGATGGTGCGGTGATATTTCAGCACGCCCTTCACATACCAGTCGGTCCGCCGTTCGCCTTCGATGAAGTAGCGGTTGACCGGCCAGGTCTTGCGGCCGTCCTGGTCCTGACCCCAGTCCGGATGGGCGGCGGCCATGTAGATCGGATGCTCGATGGTGAAGACCAGATGCCCCTCCGGGACGAGCGTACGATACAGCATCCGCGCCAGGCGATCGAAGTCCCTGATGTAGTGGAAGGTGAGGGCGCTGTAGGCGAGGTCGAACGTGGCCTTCGGCAGCTCCAGCGTCTCGAGGTCGGCGATCTCATAAGTGATGGCCGGATCCTGCGTCATCGCCGCGGCGCGCGCGATCATGTTCTGCGACAGGTCGACGCCGAGCACGCCCGAGGCGCCTTGCTCGCGCATCCAGCGCGACACCCAGCCGAAGCCGCAGCCGAGATCGACCACACGCTTGTCGGTGATGTCGGGCAGCATGGCGCGGATCGCGGGCCATTCGGGCGCGCCGAGCAGCCCGCGGACCTGCCGCGGCAGCTGGCTGTAGCCGGCGAAGAAGCCGGGATCGTCATAGATATTCTGCGCCATGGGTCCGGCAACTCGGGAAAGGAGCGGGGTCCGTCTCTCTGTATCCGCCGCTGCGGCGCGTGGAAACCGCTGATTGTGTCGCGCCGGCCGGGATGCCGGAACCAGACACGGGGTTGGGCCGTTTTGAAGTCAGTCCGCGGGGCGCGCGGTCACGCCTGCCCCCGCGGCGTCCGACAGCGGAGGAGAGCGCCATGATAGCCGAGATGCAGATCCACACCATCGCGCGGCAGATGCTGGAGAAGCACGGCCTGCAGGCGATTGCCGAGGCGGCGCAGAACGCCATCGCCTGCGAGAGCAAGGGCGAGACCGAAGAGGCTCGCGAGTGGCGTCATATCGAGGACGCCATGAAGATGATGCGCGGACCGCACCAGAGCTGACCGCGGAAGCGCGCGACCCCTGCCGGAGTGCTCTGGCGCTGTGCGCCGGATCCATTCGATTTGCGCCCCCGACGCCGCTTGCCTTCGCCGGAGTTTCCGGGAACTGTGTTCAGGACAAGCAGCAAACAAGATTTTCTATCTGGGGGAATTCGCCATGAGCTTTTCACTCTACGACGCGACCGTTGCCAACTATCTGCAGATCCTCGGCGCCACCTCGGGCTTTCTCGACAAGAGCCTCGCGCATTTCAAGGCGAACGGCATCGATCCGGCCGAGATCGTCGAGACCCGGCTGTTTCCGGACATGTTGCCGTTGCGCTTTCAGGTGGTCTCGCTCGCGCATCATTCCCGCGGCGCGATGGAAGCCGCCAGGACCGGCGTGTTCGTCCCACCGTCCGGCAAGCCTGATCTGGACTACGCCGCACTGCAGGCGCTGGTGACGGACGCGCACAGCGAATTGTCGGCCCTGACGCCGGACGCGGTCAACGCGTTGCTCGGGCGCGAAGTGATGTTCAAGCTCGGCGAGCGGTCGATGCCGTTCACGGCCGAGGGATTCCTGATGTCGTTCTCGCTGCCGAACTTCTTCTTCCACTCGACCACAGCCTACGACATCCTTCGCCACAAGGGCGCGCCGCTCGGCAAGCGTGACTTCATCGGCCGGTTGAACATGAAGAAGTGATCGAGCCGCGCGCCGGCTGGTCTTGCTGAGGCGGCAACATCAGCCGCTGTGCGCAGCAGGACCGCGACCGCGCGCGGACAGGCGCGATCAGTTGAACCCGGAGCCTGCGGACGCTAGCCCGCCCTGCGCCAGTGCGGCACGGGATCGAGCGGCGTCCGGTACAGCTCGCGCCGGTCGATGTCGGTGACGCGCACGGCGCAGCCGCGCGCTTTCAACTCCGGCTTGACCTGCGACAGCTCGTTGGCGAGCTGATCGGCGCGATCGGAGGCAAGGCTGATGTCTTCGAGGATGATCGTTCCTTGATTCCGGAACTCGTCCCCCACCACGAGATCGAAGGTGTAGTACGGCATCCGAAGTTCTCCGTTTCGGTTTGCATCACAGGGTAACACTGAGTCGTGCGTTCCCTAAGATGCATCGCGCACAATCGTCGAGCGATCGGCGCAAAAACGATGTGCAACGCTCCACGCACGATGAACGACTATGCAGCGCGGCACGGCGAAGGAGTCCTGTCATCCAGCTCACCGCGGTGCCGTTAAGATTTGATTAAAACTGTCGTCGCAAGCTTGGGACCAGGTGGAATTGCGGCGGAACCGGACTCCGGGAACCGGCAGCTGCAGGAGAAGGCCGGTGGCGTAACGCCCATCGGCCTTTTCTCGTCTAGTCGCGCAGCGTGGCCTGCCGCCTGGCGCGGCATTTCGGACCGGGCCCACGCATGTAATACAGCTCGGGGCGATAGGGGGTGACGACGCCCTCGATCAGCGCGACGCAGCGCGCAACGAGGCTGGCGAGGTGGCGCCGCAAGGGCTGCAGGGCGAGTTCCATCGAATTCATGGCACGCCCTCAGTGCAATTCGCCGAGAACGGCGGTGAACGGCAGCTCGAAGATCTCGGTCCCGATATCGTCGGTGACGTGGACCGCCCAGTTGCGCCAGTCCTCCACACTCGGTGTCATGACAAAGCTGCGCGCCAGCTGCTCCGCATGCACTCGCACCTCCGAAAAATCCATCGCGGCGCCGATGCGATCCATAATGACGTGCTTGTCGTCGGAGCAATGAAAGTAAACTGCAGACATCTTCCGATTCCCATGCCGAAGCGATTCTCGTGCGCTGGAATAGCAGCGCACGCCGGCAGTTAGAATCCGGGTGATCCCCCATCGGTAAACTACGGGGAATCCAGACGATTTGAATCACGCGGCCGTGATCGTAAGCGATGTCAGTAGATCGGCTCGCCAACCGCAACCTCGCTGCGCGGGCCGAGCACGATCACCTGGCCGCCGGCATCCTTGGCGCCGAGGATCAGCAGTTCCGAGGTGAAACCGGCGATATTCTTCGGCCCGAGATTGCAGACGCAGACGACCAGCGAGCCGATCAGCGCCGCGGGCTCATAATTCGTGATCTGCGCGCTCGACCACATCGTACGCCCGGCGCCGACATCGACGCCGACCTTGTAGGACGGGTTCCTGGCGCGCGGAAACGGCTGCACCTCGACCACCTTGCCGATCCTGATGTCGAGGCGGGCGAAGTCGTCATATACGGCTTGCGGCTTGAGCGGGGACATCGGTTCTCCGGTTTGGGTCCTCACGGTTTGCGCCCTCAAGGTTTGCGCGGGCGGCCGGCGAACACGTCCGCATCGAAGGTCTGGGGATTGACCGGATCGTAGCGCGACCAGTCCATCGACGGGTCGCTGCCGTAGCGTGCCTGCCACGCCGCATCAGCCTTGAGCGCCCCGATCACGGCGGCGCGAATCTCGAAATGCAGCAATTTGCGCGGGCCAATCTCGCCTATCTTGTCCTGCTTCCTGATCTTGGCGCCGACCGCAACCGGCTGGCCGTTGGCGCCGACGATGCGGCCGAGCTGGGCATAGCGGCTGAAGACGACGTGCCCATTGGGATAGATGTGTTTCACCACGACATAACGCCCGCAGTGGCCGATGTTGAAAGCGTCGACTGAGGCCTGGTCATCCTGCTCGACCCGGATTACGACGCCATCATCCATCGCGGTCACCGGCGCACCTTCCTCGTCCGAGGTCATGTCGACGCCGGGATGAAAGTCCGTCGTGCCGCATCCGCAAGGCGGTTCCTTGGCAGCCGTGGCCGGAGCGGCCTTGGGGGTCTGGAATTCATTGACCAGCAGCCCGGGCCCTTGTTGGCCGGTGTACAGATGGATCACGAACAGCGTCAGGCCGCTGCCGAGCGGCACTTCGCGCGGCAGGAATGCGCGCACCACATCCTGGATGAAGACGAGCGCCTCTGCACCCTTCGCCGAGCGCACCTTGATGCAGCGCGAGGCCTGCACGCCGTCGATCTGATCCGGCTTGAACCCCAGCATCCGCATGGTCGTCGCGACCGACTGCACCGCACAGGTTTCCTCATAGGAGACCAGCGTGACCTCGAGCCGGTACGGCTTCGCACCGTTGAGGTCGACACCGGTCTTGGGCCGCGGCTGCGCCAGCAACTCGTCGAGGTCGGTGGTCTTGTAGCGGGCGTAATCGAACGCCAGTACAGGGGTGGCGAACAGCGCCGCGAGCCCGCCGACGAGTAACGCCGCGAGATGTGTTTTCAGCCGAGCCCCGATCATGTCGCGCCCCCGTCAAGCCCTGCGCGGCTCAGCGCTCCTGAAACGCGAGGCGGATGCCGAGCGCGATGTAGATCGTGCCGACCACGCGGCCCTGCCACTGGCCGATGCGGCGATTCCGCCGGATCCACGGGCTGATCTGGCCGGCGGCGAGCGCGAGCAGCGAGGTGTAGGCCGCGCTCATCGCGACGAAGATCAGGCCGAGGGTTGCGAACTGCACGACGGCCGAGCCGTGGCCGGGATGCACGAAC
>DASVOL010000203.1:0-6556 GCA_036383375.1 Bradyrhizobium sp.
CGGATCCGCGTCGAGGGCACCGTCTATGACGGCGACGGCGCCGTGATCCCGGATTGCATGCTGGAGATCTGGCAGGCCGACAGCCAGGGCCGCTTCTCCGATCCGCAGGATGCGCGCGCGCTGCCGAACTCAAGCTTCAAGAGCTTTGGCCGCTGCGGCACCGACAACAGCGGCTTCTATGCGTTCGACACCATCAAGCCCGGCATTGTGCCGGATGCCGATGGCAAGCCGCAGGCGCCGCACATCGTGCTCGCGGTGTTCGCGCGCGGCATGCTGCTGCATCTCTACACCCGGATCTATTTCGAGGACGAAGCCGGCAACGCCGGCGATGCCGTGCTCGCGCTGGTGCCGGCCGACCGCCGCGCCACCTTGATCGCCAGGCGCAAGGCGGGCGCGGGCAGCACCTACACCTTCGACGTTCGCCTGCAGGGCGATAACGAGACCGTGTTCTTCGACGTCTAGCCGCTGACCGCGCCCGGCGGCGCGCCAATCCAGTATTGAAGGGACGACCCAAATCCGCTGCGCGCCATCGCCGCAGCGGATTTTGCTTGGCTATGCGCAATCAGTTATATAGCAAGTTAGTTATATAACTGATACGAGATCAAGCATGCCCAACCTCGACGCCGCCTTTTCCGCACTCGCCGACCCGACCCGCCGGGCGATCCTGGCGCGCCTCGCGCTGGGTGAGGCGACTGTCATGGAGCTCGTCGAGCCGTTCGAGATGACCCAGCCCGCGATCTCCCGCCATCTCAAGGTGCTCGAGGGTGCGGGCCTGATCGTGCGCCGCGTTGAGGGCACCAAGCGGCCATGCCGGCTGGCGCCGACGGCGGTCGCCGAGATCGATCAATGGCTCGGCATGCTGCGGCGGGCGCTCGAAACCAATTACGACCGGCTGGACGGAGTGCTGGCCGCCATGAAGCCAGAGACGTGAAGGGTATCCCATGAGCAAGCTGACGCTGAAGACCGAAGGCGACCGCTACATCGTTGTCACCAGGCGCTTCGCCGCGCCGCCCGAAGCGGTGTATCGCGCGCATACCGAGCCGGAGATCTTGCAGAAGTGGCTGCTCGGTCCGGAAGGCTGGACCATGCCGGTCTGCATCAGCGATCTCAGGCCCGGCGGCAAGATCCGCTACGAATGGACCGACGGCAAGGGCGGCGGCTTTCATCTGACCGGCGAATATGTCGAACTCGAACCGTTCAGCCGCATCGTGCATGTCGAGCGCATGCATCTGCCGGATCCGACGCCTGACAATCGCGTCGAGACACGGTTCGCGCCCGACGGCAGCGGCACCGTGATGACGATGCGGATGACCTTGCCGGATGCCGAGACCCGCGCGGCGATGCTCGCGACCGGCATGGAGCACGGCATGGAAGACAGCTATGCTCGGCTCGACCGCATGAGCTGAGCACCGCCGACGTGAGGGATAATGCGCGATCGTTTCCTGACCGGTCTGATCGGGTATCCGATCGCGCATTCGGCGGCGCCTGCGATGCACGAGCAGGCCGCAGCCGCGCTCGGCGTTCACTGTCATTACCAGCTCATCGAGGTGAAGGGCGCCGGGCGCGACGATCTGCGCGCCATGCTCGAGGGCGTCAGGCTGCTCGGCTTTGCCGGCGTCAACGTCACCTTTCCCTACAAGGAGGCGGTCGTCGATCTGCTCGATGAGCTCGCACCCGATGCGCGCGCGATCGGCGCGGTCAACACCATCGTCGCCGATGGCGCTCGGCTGATCGGGCACAACACCGATGCGACCGGCTTTGCGCGTGCGATCACACCGCTGCTCGCGTCGGCGCCGCACGGGCCGATCGCGCTGATCGGCGCCGGCGGTGTCGGCAAGGCGATCGGCTTCGCGCTGGCCGGCCTCGGTGTCGCCGGGATCAGGATCTTCGATGCCGATGCCGCCAAGGCCGCGCAGCTCGCTGGCCAGTTGCGGGATCGCCATGCAATCCACGCCACCAGCGTCGCGATCGCAGTGGACGGCGCCGCCGGTCTCGTCAATGCAACGCCGGTCGGCATGCTGCCGAGCCGCGACACGCCGGTTCCGGATGCGCTGCTGCATCAGGCGATGTGGGTCGCCGACGCGGTCTACACGCCGCTCTGGACGCCGCTGCTCACCGCGGCCAAGGCCAGAGGCGCAAGCGTCCTGACCGGACGCGATCTGGCGATCAACGCCTCGGCCGATGCGTTCAAGCTGTTCACGGGATTGACGCCGCCGCATGCCGCGATGGCAAATGCGTTCGACGCCGTGATGGCGGCGCGCTACGCTCCGCCGGTCACCTGAAACGCGGTCATCCGCTTCGAGATGGCGTCGAGGAACAGCCGCACGCGCGTCGGCATCTGGCGTCCCTGCGCGTACAGTGCGCAGACCGGCGCGGGATCGCTGCGCCATTCCGGCAGCACCTGCACCAGGCGCCCGGATGCGAGGTCGGGCGCGACATCGACCCAGCTCTTCATGATCAGGCCGGCGCCGTCGAGCGCCCAGTCATGCGCGACTTCGCCATTGTCGCAGCGCAGCCGCGACGACACCTCGATCTCGGCGGCGCGGCCGTCGCTATGCACCAGCCGCCACCGTGCCTGCGCGCCTCTGTTGTAGAGCAGGCAGTTATGCAGCGTCAGATCCTCGGGCGAGGCGGGCGCGCCGTGTTGCGCGAGATAGCCCGGTGACGCGGCGATGATGCGGTGATTGTCGATCAGCTTGCGCATGATCAGGTCGGAGTCGCGCGGCAGGCCGATGCGGATCACGACGTCGATGCGCTCGTCGATCAGTTCGACGAGGCGGTCCGTGAGCATCAGCTCGACCGACATCTTCGGATACGTCAATGCGAGATCGCGGCAGACCGGACTGACATGAGCGCGACCGAGCGCGATCGTCGCGCTGACCCGCAGCACGCCTTGCGGCTCGACGCGGCCATGCGCCAGCGCGGCTTCCGCTTCGTCGACTTCGGCGAGGATGCGCTGTGCCCGGTCGAACAGCCTTTGTCCTTCCTCGGTGAGCGCGAGGTGGCGCGTGCTGCGCACGATCAGGCTGGTGTCGGTCCGCCTTTCCAGGGTCGCGAGTCGCTTGCTGACGACGCTGAGCGCCACGCCCATCTCGCGTCCGGCCGCCGACAGGCTGCCCGTGGTGACAATCTTGGCGAAGGTCCTGAGCTCGGCGATATCGTCCAGCACGGATTATTTCCGAAAAATGGAGAATATATCCAATATATGATAGATAATACTCCAAACGGAAAGAGAATACGTTGATTTCCATCAACAAGGAGATCAGCCATGACCCACGCTTCCCACCTTAGCCGCCGCGAAACCCTCCAGGCCGTCACTGCCGCCGGCGCCCTTGCCGCCGCCGGGCTCGCCGCCGCGCCGCAGCCGGCCCAGGCTGCATCGGATAAGGCCGCATCCGATGCCCAGAGCGCGTCGAATGGCGGCGGCTTCTGGCCCAATGGTGCGCGCCTCGCGGTCAGCCTGTCCTTGATGTTCGAGGGCGGCGGTCAGCCGATCTCCGGCGCCGGCGGCGTCATTCCCGATCCGATCGAGAAGGGCGTGCCCGATCTGCCGACCAACGCATTCTTCGCCTACGGCCATTACGAAGGCATCCCGCGCCTGCTCGATCTGATGGACAAGCACGGCATCAAGCTGTCGTCCTTCATGATCGGCAAGGCGGTCGAGACCTCGCCCGACATCGCCAGGGAAATCGTGCGCCGCGGTCATGAGGCGGCCGCGCATGGCCGGATCTGGAGCAATTCGTACCAGCTGCCGAAGGATCAGGAGAAGCGCTTCATCGCCGACAGCGTCGAGACGATCCAGAAGATCACGGGACAAACGCCGATCGGCTGGAACGCGTACTGGATGCGCAACTCGGTCCACATCCTGGAGACGCTGCAGGATCTCGGCTTCCTCTATCACATCGACGAGCCGAGCCATGACGAGCCCTTCATCGTGCCGGTGCGCGGCAAGGATTTCGTCACCGTGCCCTACACGATGCACATGAACGACATCGTCTCGTTCCCGTTCCAGGGCTGGAATCCGGCCGCCTATGAGCAGGCGTTGAAGGACGAGTTCGACCAGCTGTACGAAGAGGGCGTAAAGCGCCGGCGGATGATGGTGATCAGCCTGCACGACCGGATCTCCGGTCATGCCGGCCGGGCGCGGGTGCTCGATCGCTTCCTGTCCTACGCGAAGAGCAAGGGTGACGTCTGGTTCGCGCGCAAGGACGAGATCGCCCGCTATGCGCTGGCGAACCGCGCCAATACGCCGGTGATCCAGCGCGGCGCGCCCGGCGTGACCGGCCTGCCCGGGCCGACGGCCTGATCGCGGGAGGCATCGATGCTCGACCATGTCACCCTGCGCACCAGCGATCTGGAAGGCACCCGTGCCTTCCTCGAGAATCTCCTCGACGTGAAGCCGGGCTATCGCCCCGGCTTCGCCTTCCCCGGTTACTGGCTTTATGCCGACGGCGAGCCGGTGGTGCATCTGATCCCGGGCGAGGGCGCGCGCAACGATCCGCGCGGCGAAACCATCGACCATGTCGGCTTCCGGCTGGAAGGCTATGACGCCTATCGCCACAAGATCGAAACGCTCGCCATTCCTTATTCGACGATGGACCTGCCGGAGCTCGGCGAGCGCCGGTTGTTTGTCCGCACGCCGACAGGCATCCTGCTCGAACTTGTGTTTCGCGAGCGCGAGGCCGCAACGAGGAGCAACGACAATGCGTAATGTTCTGGCCGCCACAGCCTTGGCCATCGGCGTGCTGCTCGCAGCGCCCGCACGCGCCGACGCGGTGAAGATCGACGATCTCGTCGTCGCGACCACCGTCCCTGCAGCGGAACGCGATGCCACGGTCGCCGCAGCAAAGGCGTTCTACCAGTTCTGGAACAGCGGCGATGAGGCAGCGCTCAAGACCGCGATCGCGGATGATTTCGTCGACCACACCTTGCCGGCCGGCCGTCCGCAGGGACCGCAAGGCCCGGCCTTCGCGTCGAAGAATTTCCGTGCCGCAGTGCCGGACCTTTCGGTCGAAGTGGTCAAGATGATCGTGGCTGGCGACTACGTCACCGTTCACATGCAGTTCCGCGGCCATTTCACCGGCAGCTTCGGCACGACCAAGGGCAGCGGCCAGGCGATCGATTTCATCGCCACCGATCTGCTCAAGGTCACCGGCGGCCGCGTCACCGACAACTGGCATATCGAGGACAATCTGACCCTGCTCTCCAAGATGGGCGTCGCCAAGCTTGCGCAGTGATGGACGCGGCGGCAGACGCTTTTCTGCCGCCGGATGCATCGACCAGCCACGCCGCTCCGCTATGATGGGTGCCTGTCCCCGCGACTTCAGAGGCATCCTCCATGACAAAAATCAGGATCGGTCTGGCCGGCTGCGGCTTCGTGTCGGAGCTGCATATGGTTGCGTATCGGCGGGTCTATGGCGTCGATGTCGAGGTGAGGGCGGTGGCGGCGCGCGGCGATCGTGTGGTCGAGTTCGCGCGCAAGCATCAGATTCCGAATGCCTATCGCAGCTTCGCCGAGCTGGTCGCCGACCGCGAGCTTGACGTCATCGACATCTGCACGCCGCCCAACCTTCATGCCGCGATGATCGTCGAGGCGATGCAGGCCGGCAAGCATGTGATCTGCGAGAAGCCGTTCAGCGGCTATTTCGGCCGCGACGGCGACAAGGCGCCGATCGGCCGGCACGTCCCGAAGGCGCTGATGTACCAGCGCGTGATGGAGGAGATGGAGCAGACCCGCGCTGCGATCGAGCGCAGCGGAAAACTCTTTATGTATGCCGAGGACTGGATCTACGCGCCTGCGGTGACCAAGACCGCGGAAATCATCCGCGCGACAGGCGACAAGATCCTGTTCATGAAGGGCGAGGAGAGCCATTCCGGCTCGCATGCCGCGCACGCCGCAGAGTGGGCGATGACCGGCGGCGGCTCGCTGATCCGGATGGGCTGCCATCCGCTGTCGGCCGTGCTGTATCTCAAGCAGGTCGAGGCCAAGGCCCGCGGCGAGACCATCAAGGTCGCGAGTGTGACTTGCGACGTCGGCAATGTCACGGCCGGCCTCAAGCCGGAGGAGCGCGCCTACATCAAGGCCAATCCGGTCGACGTCGAGGACTGGGGCACGCTGACCGCGACCTTCTCCGACGGCACCAAGGCGACGGTGTTTTCCGGCGACATGATCATGGGCGGCGTGCGCAACCTGATCGAGACCTATACGAGCGGCGGCTCATTGTTCGCCAACATCACGCCGAACACGCATTTGACGAGCTATCAGACGAGCGAGGAGAAGCTCGCCTCCGTCTACATCACCGAGAAGGTCGACCGAAAAACCGGCTGGCAGTATGTCTGCCTCGAGGAGGAATGGACCCGCGGTTACCTGCAGGAGATCCAGGATTTCATGGAGTGCGTCGCCACCGGTCGCGCGCCGCTCGCAGGCCTTGCGCTGGCGTATGAGACGACGAAGGTGAACTACGCCGGCTATTGGGCGGCGGACGAGGGCAGGCGGGTGGTGCTGTAAGGTGGTGGGAACGGCGAGGCTCCCCTCGTCGCACACGCGCCCGTGCTA
>DASVOL010000204.1:0-2128 GCA_036383375.1 Bradyrhizobium sp.
GCCGTCGGAGTTCTGCCTGATCGCCTGCCACACCTGGGACACGCTCGGCGCGGTCGCCGCCGGCTGGGAGGCCGCGCTGATCAGGCGCCCGGGCAACGATATACTCGGCGTCGGACCGCAGCCGCAGGTGGTCGGCGACGATCTCGACGATGTCGCCGATCAGCTGATCCGCCGCTATGGCGCCAAAGGGTAACGGTCCCTGACGGACTTTTCGGCGGAGCGGAGGCCAAAAGCCCCTCCAGGCCAGATCGCTCGGAAGCGCGTAAAACCGGAATGAAATCCATAGCGGTTTTCAACCATGCCCCTTGAGCCTTCCTCAACCTCCCCGGCCGATGCTCCGCCTGCTGACGGGATCGACAAGGAGCTCAAAGCATGCCGGCCAAAGGACGAGCGACCGCGACCAATGCCACCGCGCAGTCGCGCGAGGATATTCTTAACGCGCGGGCCATCAGCACGCTGGGCGCCGGCGTCGTCAACGCGATGAGCGCGGTCGGCGCCGCTGTCATCAAGAAGCACAGGCCGGCGCTGGGCAAGAGCCCGGACTGGTTCTGGCACATGTTCGCGAAATGCGAGGCCAAGGCCGCGCGTGTCGCCGAGCAGGCCGCGCGCGATCCGGAGGCCTGTGGCGATGCCACCTTCATCGAGGTCTATGCCGCGCAACTGCCGAAGCTGATGGCATCCGCGCTCGAGAGCCACGACAAGGCACTCAAGGCGAAGTGACGCCACGTCAAGTGAGGTAGCGTCAAGAAGAAGCTGACAACGGCGATCGTGCCGTTGTCGTTCCCCTGATCTGTCTGCTGCGTCGCTGCGCAGGGCAGCCATGCACCTGAAACCACAACCTGCCGCCGTTCGTATCCGATAAGTGGCAGAAGTCCGCCCCCGCGGGCTTCGGGTTTTTCAATCCGGGACGGTTGATGGTGAAGCACCTTATTTCCGATGAAGAGAAGTGCGACGCGTGTAACGGGACAGGCTTTCCGGAGGTGAAGCAGCCGCGCGAGCCGGGACGGAAGATCTATCCCGAGCCCTGCAAGAAGTGCGGCGGCAAGGGGCGAGTCAGGAAGGCGACGTGGGGGAAATAGCCGCGTAAAGCAATCAGCCTTGTGGCTTTGTAGGGCGGGTTAGGCGAAGCCGTAACCCGCCATAGCTCCATCGTATGGCGTTGCGGCGGGTTACGCTTCGCTAACCCGCCCTACGTAGCGGAGCGCGACGCCATGTGACGCGCGTCACGGCAGCCGCACGCACCCTACGCCATTGATAGCGCCATGAACGGGCGGTCCTCCCGTCAATCATGGAGCTGAAGATGACGTCCTCCCTTGCAATCAGTGATTCCGATGACGGCCTTGCCCTGGTGCCGGAGCATGATCAAGCCGCCACGTCCCTCGTTCCCGCCGATGCGAGCAGCGCGCCGCAGCGCCAGTTCTGGGAGACCGAGCACACCCGCCCGGATTTTCAGCCCTCCAACGAGGCCGCGCCCGAGCTGGTTGCGGCCACCGCGAATTACCTCGGCGAATGCATGCGGCACCCCTATCTGCCGGTGTCGGAAATCCGCGCGCGGCAGTTCGCCCGGATCAAGGAGCTGGTCGAGCTCGCCTACCGCGACATTCCGGTCTACCGCGCCAAGTACGATGCGGCCGGCTTCAAGCCGGAACATCTGCGCGACTATGACGACATCCAGAAGATCCCGGTCATCACCAAGCCCGAGCTGGTCGCAGCCTTTCCGGACCAATGCGTCAACAAGAAGTACAAGCCGGAAAACCTGTTTCCGACCCGCTCGTCG
Organism: Bradyrhizobium sp.; assembly: GCA_036383375.1. Taxonomy (GTDB): domain Bacteria; phylum Pseudomonadota; class Alphaproteobacteria; order Rhizobiales; family Xanthobacteraceae; genus Bradyrhizobium. The sequence goes on from DASVOL010000204.1 coordinate 1,778, forward strand.
GGCTCGTCCGGCCAGACCTTGCTGATCCGCGTCGACTACGACGCCGTCATCACCGACACCATCCAGGGCGTTCGCCAGTTCGCGATGCAGAGCGGCGGCAATTACCGCGCCGAGGACCTGCTGGCTCACGTCTACACTGTGCCGTGGTGGTTCGATTCGATCGGCGGCGACTATCCGACCGCCTTCATCTCGAACCTGATCCCGCCGGCGCGCGTCGCCCAGCATCTGCGCTATCTCGGGCCGAAGATACTGTCGCTCTATCCGTCGAGCCTCGATGCGCTGATGCCGCATGTCGACGAGTTCCGCTCTTCGCTCAATCTCGCGGTGACGCATTCGGAATATTCCTCGCGC
>DASVOL010000205.1:0-1749 GCA_036383375.1 Bradyrhizobium sp.
AGACAAGGCGTCATCTGCGCGTCGGCGGGCAATCATGCGCAGGGTGTGGCGCTGTCGGCGCGCAAGCTCGGCATCCCCGCGACGATCGTGATGCCGAGGACGACGCCCGCCATCAAGGTCGAAGCCGTCCGGCGTTTGGGCGGCGACGTCGTGCTGCATGGCGACACGTTCGATGACGCCCAGACCAAGGCCAGGGAGATCGAGGTCGCGCGCGGCCTGACCTTCGTGCATCCGTTCGACGATCCCGATGTGATTGCCGGCCAAGGAACCGTCGGGATGGAGATCCTGCGCCAGCATCCCGATCCGATCGAGGCGATCTTCGTGCCGATCGGCGGCGGCGGACTGGCGGCCGGCGTTGCCGCCTTCGTGAAGTTCCTGAATCCCTCGATCAAGGTCGTCGGCGTGGAGCCGGCAGACGCTGCGTCTATGGCGGCCGCGCTCGCCAAGGGCAACGTCGTCGCGCTGGATCAGGTCGGACTGTTCGCCGACGGCGTTGCGGTTCGCAAGGTCGGAACGGAGACGTTCCGGCTCTGCCGCGACCTGCTCGACGAGGTCGTCACCGTGGACACCGACGCCATGTGCGCGGCAATCAAGGATATCTTCGACGACGTCCGATCGGTGGCCGAGCCGTCCGGAGCATTGGCGCTCGCCGGCCTCAAGGCCTATGCCGAGCGCGGCGCGCTGAGCGGCGGCAGTCTGATTGCCGTCAACAGCGGCGCCAATCTGAATTTCGACCGGCTGCGCACCATCGCCGATCGCGCCGAGGTCGGCGAACACCGGGAGGCGCTGCTTGCGGTCACCGTGCCGGAGAAGCCGGGCAGCTATCGCCACTTCATCCGCATCCTCGGCTCGCGGGCGATCACGGAATTCAATTACCGTTTTGCCGAGACGACCGCGCCGGCGCAGCTCTTTGTCGGCATCGCGCTGAGCCGCGGCGAGGCCGAGAAGCGCGAGGTCATGGAACTGTTGCGGCGCGAGGGCTATCCGATCCTGGATCTGAGCGAGAACGAGATGGCCAAGGACCATGTGCGCTACATGGTGGGCGGTCGCGCGCCGCTTCTCAAGGACGAGGTGATCTACCGCTTCGAGTTTCCGGAGCGTCCCGGCGCGTTGCTGAAATTCCTCGAGAGCCTGGCGCCCGACTGGAACATTTCGCTGTTCCATTACCGCAATCACGGCGCCGACTACGGACGCATCCTGGCAGGCATCGAGGTCAAGCCGCAGGAGCGCGCTCGGTTCGTTCAAGCACTCGATGCGCTCGGCTATCCCTATTGGAACGAGAGCGAAAATCCGGCCTATCGCCTGTTCCTCTCCGCCGAGAGGGGATGAAGCGACGCGCGCTTGGTGTCAACGATCGGCAGTCAGCTGCTGGCGGTATCGCTCGGCATCCCAGTTCAGCAAGGCATGCTCATTCTCGGCCGTCAGATAGTTGACACGTGCGGTCAAAGGCAGGCGGCAGGTGACCAGCGCGAGACAGCTCAGCATGGCTTCCGCACCGTCGCTTGCGTCCTCGCGGATCAGGCTGCCGATACCTGGGACGAGAAGCGCAACCGGCGGCGGCAGCCCGCTCGCGGTGCTCTGTGCGATCATGACGTGCAGGCTCTCGCGATGCTCCAGGACCGGCAGGCCCGGGCCAAGGAAGACGACGTGATCCGGATAAAGCGAGCCGCTGGTCGCGATCGCGCGGCTGTAGCGATCGGTGGCCGTGTCGTGGGCGCGAGGGTCCAGCGGCAGGCGATAGCTCGTGCC
>DASVOL010000206.1:0-5491 GCA_036383375.1 Bradyrhizobium sp.
TTGGTCGCGTCGCCCGCGACCGCGTTCGCAAGCGAACTGTATGGCAGTTCGCTGGCGGCACGCACGTCAGCCGGCAAGAGCAAGTGAGGGAGATGCCCGATGGCTCGCATTGACCTCGTCGATCTCGCGCAGTCCTACAACCGCAATGACGCGCCGCTGGAATCCTTTGCGCTGAAGCCGGTGACCATGACCTGGCGGCAGGGCGGCGCCTATGCGCTGCTCGGGCCCTCCGGCTGCGGCAAGACCACGTTGCTGAACCTGATATCCGGGATCGTCACGCCGTCGCGCGGCAAGATCCTGTTCGACGGCCAGGACATCACGCCGCTGTCGACGCAGAAGCGCAACATCGCGCAGGTGTTCCAGTTCCCTGTCATCTACGACACCATGACGGTCGGCCAGAACCTGGCCTTCCCGCTGAAGAACCGCGGCGTCGCCAAGGCCGAGGTCGATGCCCGGGTCAGGCAGATCGCCGATCTGCTCGACCTCACGCCATATCTGAACCGCAAGGCAACGCGGCTCACCGCCGACGCCAAGCAGAAGATCTCGCTCGGTCGTGGCCTGGTGCGCTCCGACGTCGCCGCCGTGCTGTTCGACGAGCCACTGACGGTGATCGATCCCGAGCTGAAATGGCAGCTGCGCTCCAAGCTGAAGGCGCTGCATCGCGAGCTCGACCTCACGATGATCTACGTCACCCACGACCAGACCGAGGCGCTGACCTTTGCCGATACCGTCGTCGTCATGCATGATGGCCGCGTGGTGCAGAGCGGCACGCCGGCCGAATTGTTCGACAAGCCGGCGCACACCTTTGTCGGCTATTTCATCGGCTCGCCCGGCATGAACATCGTTCCCGCCGAGGTCTCAGGCCACGAGGCGCGGATCGACGGCCATGTCATCGGCCTGCATCGAAACTATGGTGTGCTGCCGGCCGGCAAGAAGATCGAGATCGGCGTGCGGCCTGAATTTGTCGATGTCGCGGCGCCCGCGTCCGGGCTGCTGTCGGCCACCATCGAGCGGATCGACGATCTCGGCCGCATCCAGTTCGCCCGCGTCCGCGTCGGCAACACCAAACTCGCGGCGCGCGTGCCGCCGGGCTTCTCGGTCTCCGGCGATACCGCCGGGCTGATCTTTAATCCCGCCTATGTCCACGTCTATGCCGACAGCCATTTGGTGGAAGGGGTCGCCTGATGGACAAGACGATCAACCAAAAAGCCTGGTTCCTGGTGCTGCCGGTGTTCCTGGTGGTGGCGTTCTCGGCGGTGCTGCCGCTGATGACCGTCGTGAACTATTCGATGCAGGACACCTTCGGCAACAACCAGTTCTTCTGGAACGGCGTCGGCTGGTTCAAGGAGCTGCTCGATCCCTCGACCGATCTCGGCGGCCGCTTCTTGGCCTCGCTCGGCCGCAACCTGTTCTTCTCTGCCGTGATCCTTGCGATCGAGGTGCCGCTCGGCATCGTCGTCGCACTGTCGATGCCGCGCGAGGGCTGGAGCGTCGCGGCTTGCCTCGTCATCCTGGCATTGCCGCTGCTGATTCCATGGAACGTGGTCGGCACCATCTGGCAGATCTTCGGCCGGCCCGATATCGGCCTGCTCGGCTATGTGCTGAACCATCTCGGGTTCAACTATAATTACGTCTCCAACGAGGTCGACGCCTGGGTCACCGTCATCGTGATGGACGTCTGGCACTGGACCAGCCTCGTCGCGCTGCTCTGCTACGCCGGCCTGAAGTCGATCCCCGACGCCTACTACCAGGCAGCGCAGATCGACGGCGCCTCGCGCTGGGCGGTGTTCAAGGCGATTCAGCTGCCGAAGATGAACCGCGTGCTGCTGATCGCGGTGCTGCTGCGCTTCATGGACTCGTTCATGATCTACACCGAGCCGTTCGTGGTCACCGGCGGCGGTCCCGGCAACTCGACGACCTTCGTCTCGATCGAGCTCGTCAAGATTGCGCTCGGCCAGTTCGACCTCGGCAAGGCCGCAGCGCTGTCGCTGGTCTACAATTTGATCATCCTGATCGTGTGCTGGGTGTTCTACACCGTGATGACCAATGCCGGCTCCGAGCGCCCGGTCAAGCAAGGAGCGGCGTGATGCATTCGATCCCTGGCCGCCGCCTGATCATGGCGCTGTTCCTGATCTTCCTGCTGTTGCCGATCTACTGGCTCGTCAACATGAGCTTCAAGACCAACGCCGAAATCGTCTCGACGATGACGCTGTGGCCGCATACGCCGACGCTGCAGCACTACCGGCGCATCTTCACCGACGAGAGCTGGTATTCCGGCTACATCAACTCGCTGGAATATGTCGTCATCAACACCGTGATCTCGATCGCGGTGGCGTTGCCGGCGGCCTATGCGTTCTCGCGCTACCGCTTCCTCGGCGACAAGCATTTGTTCTTCTGGCTGCTGTCCAACCGTATGGCGCCGGCAGCGGTCTACGCGCTGCCGTTCTTCAACCTGTACTCGGCGATCGGCCTGTTCGATACGCCGTGGGCGGTTGCGCTCGCGCACTGCATCTTCAACGTGCCGCTGGCGGTGTGGATCCTCGAAGGCTTCGTCTCCGGCGTGCCGCGCGAGATCGACGAGACCGCGTTCCTCGACGGCTATTCCTTCCCGCGCTTCTTCATCAAGATCCTGGTGCCGCTGATCGCGAGCGGGATCGGCGTCGCGGCGTTCTTCTGCTTCATGTTCTCCTGGGTCGAGCTGCTGCTGGCGCGCACGCTGACCTCGGTGCAGGCCAAGCCGATCGCAGCGATCATGACGCGCACGGTCTCGGCCGCCGGCATGGACTGGGGCCTGCTTGCCGCGGCCGGCGTGCTCACCATCATCCCCGGAGCACTCGTGATCTGGTTCGTCCGCAATTACATCGCGCGCGGCTTCGCGCTCGGCCGGGTCTAGGAGGCGCTCATGGACAGCATCGCATGGATGGCATGGACCTGGCCCACCGCGGTCTTCTTCGTGCTGCTTGCCTCTACGCTCGGGATGATGACCTGGCTCGCGATCGCCTCTCCCGAGGCGGAGCGGGTCGGCGTGCTGCGCATTCCGACCACGCGCGGCGACCGCCTGTTCGTCTCGCTGGTGCTGGCGGCGGTGATCCATTTGCTGTGGATCGGCCTCGTCGGCACTGATCCGATTTTCACCCTGCCGATCGGGGAGGGCGTCGAGATTTCGAGCCTGTGGCTCGGAACGGTATTTTCGCTTCTTGCAGCCGTGGTGATCTTTCGCACCGTCTGAGGAACGCGAAAAAAGAGCAGATCCGGGGTCTACCCGGGCCTGATTTAGTCGCTGCAACCGGAGGAATCTAATGCGACATTTACGAATGACTAAAGATAAGCTTTTGACGATGACCAGCGCGGTCGCGCTCGTCGCAGCATCGGTCACTCTTGTCGCGCCGGCCCGCGCCGACGAGGCGGCCGCGAAGAAGTGGATCGACAGCGAATTCCAGCCGTCGACCCTCTCCAAGGACGACCAGATGAAGGAGATGCAGTGGTTCATCAAGGCCGCTGCCCCCTTCAAGGGAATGGAGATCAACGTCGTCTCCGAGACCCTGACGGTGCACGAATATGAATCCCGCACGCTCGCCAAGGCGTTCGAGGAGATCACCGGCATCAAGGTCAAGCACGACATCATCCAGGAAGGTGACGTCGTCGAGAAGATCCAGACCCAGATGCAGTCCGGCAAGAACGTCTATGACGGCTGGATCAACGACTCCGACTTCATCGGCACCCACTTCCGCTACGGCCAGGCCGTCGACCTGACGGAGTGGATGAAGGGCGAAGCCAAGGACGTCACCGATCCGATGCTCGACGTCGACGACTTCATCGGCAAGTCGTTCACGACGGCACCGAACGGCCACCTCTATCAGCTGCCCGACCAGCAGTTCGCGAACCTCTATTGGTTCCGCTACGACTGGTTCACCAACCCGGAATACAAGGCCAAGTTCAAGGCCAAGTACGGCTACGATCTCGGCGTGCCCGTGAACTGGTCGGCCTATGAAGATATCGCCGATTTCTTCACCAACGACATCAAGGAGATCAACGGCGTCAAGGTCTACGGCCATATGGACTATGGCAAGAAGGACCCCTCGCTCGGCTGGCGTTTCACCGACGCCTGGCTGTCGATGGCCGGCAACGGCGACAAGGGTCTCCCGAACGGCCTGCCGGTCGACGAATGGGGCATCCGCATGGAAGGCTGCCGTCCGGTCGGCTCGTCGGTCGAGCGTGGCGGCGACGTCAACGGCCCGGCGGCGGTCTACTCGATCGTCAAGTATCTCGACTGGATGAAGAAGTATGCTCCGCCGCAGGCGCAGGGCATGACCTTCTCCGAGTCGGGCCCGGTGCCGTCGCAGGGCAATATCGCCCAGCAGATCTTCTGGTACACCGCCTTCACCGCTGACATGGTGAAGCCCGGCATTGCCGTGATGAACGCGGATGGTACGCCGAAGTGGCGTATGGCCCCGTCGCCGCACGGCTCGTACTGGAAGGACGGCATGAAGCTCGGCTATCAGGACGTGGGTTCGGCCACGCTGCTGAAGTCGACCCCGGTCGATCGCCGCAAGGCGGCGTGGCTCTATCTGCAGTTCATCGTCTCCAAGACGACGAGCCTGAAGAAGAGCCAGGTCGGTCTCACCTTCATCCGTGAATCCGACATCTGGGACAAGTCGTTCACCGAGCGTGCGCCGAAACTCGGCGGCCTGATCGAGTTCTACCGCTCGCCCGCGCGCGTGCAGTGGACCCCGACCGGCAACAACGTGCCCGACTATCCGAAGCTCGCTCAGCTCTGGTGGCAGAACATCGGCGATGCGTCGTCCGGTGCGAAGACGCCGCAAGCTGCGATGGACGCGCTCGCCGCGGCCCAGGATTCGGTGATGGAGCGTCTTGAGAAGTCCGGTGTGCAGGGTGCCTGCGGACCGAAGCTGAACAAGAAGGAAACCGCCGAGTACTGGTACAAGAAGGCCGAGAAGGACGGCACCATCGCTCCGCAGCGCAAGCTCGCGAACGAGAAGCCGAAGGGCGAAACGATCGACTACGACACGCTGATCAAGTCGTGGCCGGCGAGCCCGCCGAAGCGCGCCGAAGCGAAGTAAGGCGTACCAGCCCACGCCATCCGCGAACTGCAAAAGGCCGGGAGCAATCCCGGCCTTTTTTTGCTGGATCTGTAGCTGTGGAGGCCGGTTCAGGATTGTGCTCAAATGACGCGATGAGGTCATATGCGTCTTCCCGTCGTCGCATCATGATCCCGGAGTTTCGCCATGCGCATGACTTTTCGCTGCGATCCGCGGCTTGCCGATCATCTGCCGCGGCCGTTCCCGGCCCGCAGCGCGTTGCCCGATTGGCTGCGTGCGATGCCGGCGAAGGCGCATTCCGAGATCCACGACCGCGAGATCCGCACGGTCAAGCAATGCCCGCCCTTCGTCGATGCGATGGCCCATGGGGTCATGATCCCGCTGCCCTGCGATGTCAGGGTCGAGCGCGGCGCGTTCGCCTGGGACTGGGA
>DASVOL010000207.1:0-3179 GCA_036383375.1 Bradyrhizobium sp.
TCGCCTCGCGAGCAGGCCCTGCGGCCGCAGCGCCAGCACCACGACCATGATCAGGAAGGTGACGACGATGGCGTAGGTCGGGATGTAGACCGAGCCGAGCTGCTCGGCGAGGCCGATGATGACGGCGCCGAGCGCAGCGCCTGGGATCGAGCCCATTCCGCCGACGATCACGACGACGAGGGAGGCGAGCAGGAACCGCGTATCCTCGCCCGGCGACAGCGACTGGAAGGTGCCGCCGACCACGCCGGCAATGCCGGCAAGGCCCGCGCCGAGCGCGAACACCAGCACGAACACCAGCTGGATCCGCACCCCGGTCGCAGCCAGGATGTCGCGGTCGTCGACCCCGGCGCGCACGATCATGCCGATTCGCGTGCGATTCAGCGCCAGCCACATCGCGATGCCGATCACGACGGAGGCGGCGAAGATCACCAGCCGCACCAGCGGGTATTGCAGATAGACCGGCTCGCCGGATGATTTGATCGCGGTCAGCAGCGGCAGCTGTACCGGGCCGATCAGCCAGCTCGGGGTCTGGACCTGGTAGAAGTCGCCGCCGAACACCCAGAGCATCAAATCCGCGAACACGATCGAGAGCCCGATTGTGACCATGGTCTGCCTGAGGTCTTGACCCTCCATGCGGCGGAACACGGCGAGCTGCAGGATCACGCCGACCAGCGCCGCCGCGATGAAGGCGACAATGAAGGAGAGGATCCACGACCCGGTCCAGGTGCTGATGGCGTAGCCGATATAGCCGCCGAACAGGTAGAGTGAGCCATGCGCGAGGTTGACGTTGCGCATCAGCCCGAAGATCAGCGTGAAGCCGCTTGCCACCAGAAAATACAGCCCGCCGAGCGTGATGCCGTTCAGCACAGCGTTGAGGAACACGCGCTTGCGGCCGATCGCGGCTTCCAGCCCAGGTGGCCAGATCGCGAACACCAGCCACAGCAGCACCGCGACCGCGATGATCACGATCAGCGCCCAGGCCGGATGGCGTTCGATGAACCTTGCCATCTCCGTCGCGTTCCCTCAGTGGTCGCGACCGTCTGCCGGGCCGCGTGTCCTTGCATCCTACCGAGGGCAAAAGCGGCGGATTTGATCGAGAGTATCTTTTATCGTCTGCTCCGGAACTCGTTCACGGCCGCAACACCTTGGCGGCACGGCGATAGTCGGTCGGGGCCATGCCGACATTGGCGGCGAAGAAGCGGGTGAAGCCGCTCTGCGAGGAGAAGCCGAGGTCGAAGCCGATATCGGCGATCGGCGCTTCGGTCGCGACCAGCGCGTCCAGCGCCTGCTCCATGATCAGCGTGTTCATGTAGAGGTGAGGGGTGACGCCGGTTTGCGTCCGGAACAGCCGGTAGAAATGCGGCCGCGACAGGCCCGCTTCGCGTGCGATCGCATCGAGCTCGATCTCGGCGCCGGGGCTTTCCGACATCAGCCTGATCGATTTGCGGACCCGGAAATCGGTCACCGCGGCGGCGGCGCGTGCGTCCTGCGCCGCCTGCCAGCTCTCCTCGTAGCAGGAGTCGATCAGTTGCCTGAGTTCGCAGTCGAGGCTGCGCAGCGACGGCGCGCCGCACACCAGTGCTGCGGTGCGGCGGATCAACCGGTCGAGCGCCTCGGTGCGCGGAAAGAAGGTGCGGCCGAACCGCAAGCCCTGCGCGCTCGCGGGCTGCGGCGCGAACCATTCGGCGTTGACATAGAGCACGAAGAAGATCGCGCCGTGGTCCATGTCAGTCGGCAGAAAATTGTGCGGTTCCCATGGGTTGACCGCGACCACGGTGTCGTCCTTGAGCAGCAGGCGCTGCTCTGACACATCGATCTGCGCCGGCGTGCCGCCGACATGAAAGATCAGGTGCCCTTCGCGGTGCGCATGCACGTTGAAGGGACGGTTCAACTGGTAGACCGTCGCGCGACCGAACCGGCCGTGGAAGACGGCAAGCGCCCTGCTCATGCCTCCCCTCCCGCGGGATGTTCTTGTCTTTTCGACAAGCGTTCATCATCCGCCCGCGGAAAGCAAGGGCGAGCAGGGTTCTTGATGCAACCGCGCGCTTCCGTCACGGCTGGCTTGCTCGCACCTGCAACAAATACGTCAGTACTTCTTGCACTCCGGGACCGTGCGGCTCGGCAGGCCGATCTTGGCGAACACGGCCGGATCGTAGCCCAGCGTCTGGTTGACGTTCGGGATCACCTTCACGACCTTGCTGAACAGCGCGCCCTTGCCGTCGTCGACCACCTCGGTGACGAAATTGGTGCCGATCGCCTGGCGGTTGGCATCGAGCTTGATCTTGCCATTCGGGGCGTCGATCTCGATCTTCGCCAGCGCGTCCTTGAGCTTGGCCTGGTTGTTTGAGAGGTCGCCATTGACCTGCCGCAGCGCCAGGATCAGCGCCATGGTCGAGCCATAGTAGTTGGTGGCGAGCAGCGACGGGCTCGGGAAGCGTTTGCTCTCCGGGAACGAGTCCTGATAGGCCTTCACGAACTTCTGCCAACCCGGATCCTCCCAGGTATCGGCCTGGCCGCTGGCGGCGATGGTGCCGATCAGCGCGTTCTTGGCGCTGCCCTTCGACGACAGGATGGTCTGGTCGATCATGATCGAGCCGCCCATCAGATGCGCCTTGCCGCCGGCCTGCTGATACTGGTTGAGGAAGTTGACGGCGTCGGCGCCGCCGAGGCCGAGATAGATCGCATCGACATCGTCGGGAAGTGCTGCGATCACCGAGGCGAAGTCCTTGGTGCCGAGCGGCACCCATTGCCGGTTGGTGACCTGGCCGCCGGCGCCGCAGAATTCGAGCACCAGGCCGAACACCTGGGTGTAGATGAAGGAGTAATCCTCGCCGACGGTCGCGATCTTGCGATAGCCCTTAGTCTCATAGGCGTATTTGCCGAGGCCGACCTGCCACTGCGCGCCGTCCATGTTGTAGCGGAAGAAGTTCGGCGCCGGATCGACATAGGTCGTCTCCTGCGCGCCGGAAGCGGCGTTGACGAAGGTCAGCTCCGGATGGGTCTTGGCAAAATTCTTCACCGCGATGCCTTCATCGCCGGACAGCGGCGACAGCAGGATCTGCACCTTGTCCTGCTCGATCAGCTTGCGCACCGCGCGCACTGCGGAGTCCGGCGTCGCGTCGGTCGAGGCGACGACGAACTCGAGTTCCTTGTCGCCGATCTTCTTGCCGAGCACGTTG
>DASVOL010000208.1:0-2600 GCA_036383375.1 Bradyrhizobium sp.
TATCATTGCTATTAAGATCGATAAGATACCAAGATGATGCGCAAAGGTCTAGCTAGAGGAGGCGCGATTGACCCGCGCCAACCGAATTCAAGGAGACCGATCATGCCGCTCATCACCGTCACCTATGCGACCTCCCGCGAGAGGCCGTCGCTGAAGTCCGACATCGCCGCGGCCGTGTCGGACCTGACCGCAGCGATTCTGCACAAGGACCCCAAGGTCACTGCAATCATCGTGAAGTCCGCCGACGCGGCCGACTGGTTCGCCGGCGGCAAGTCGCTCGCCGAGCAGGGGCTCGCGAGCTACTGGCTCGACATCCACGTTACTGAAGGCACCAACACCAAGGACGAGAAGGCGGCCTATCTCGCCGCGCTGTTCAAACGGATGGGCGAATTGCTCGGGCCGCTCCACACCGAGAGCTACGCCCATGTCGACGAGGTGAAGGGCGATGCCTACGGCTTCGGCGGACTGACCCAGGAGCGCCGCTACATCGCCGGCAAGCTCGAGGTGGCGCCGCAGAAGGCGGCGTGAGCCTTACAGCGTTGCTTCCGGCAGGCGCGCCGCGGTGTCGCCGAACACCTCGGCAAATGCCTGCCGGAGCGCGATGTCGACATCGGCCATCGTGACCGGCAGCCCGAGATCGACCAGTGAGGTGACGCCGTAGCGCGGATCGACCACGCCGCAGGGCACGATCGCCTGGAAGTGCGAGAGGTCGGGCTCGACATTGATCGCGATGCCGTGGAACGAGACCCAGCGGCGCAGCCGCACGCCGATCGCGGCGATCTTGTCCTCATGGCCCGGGCCCTTGTCCGGGCGCCGCACCCAGACCCCAACGCGGTCCTCGCGGCGCTCGCCGCGGACGTTGAAGGCGGCGAGGGTGCGGATGATCCATTCCTCCAGCGAGGCGACATAGGCGCGCACATCCGGCCGGCGCCGCTTCAGGTCGAGCATCACATAGGCCACGCGCTGGCCCGGGCCGTGATAGGTGACCTGGCCGCCGCGGCCGCTCTGGAAGGTCGGAAACCGCGGCGCCAACAGATCGTCCGCCTTGCCGCTGGTGCCGGAGGTGTATAGCGAAGGATGCTCGAGCAGCCACACCAGTTCCGGTGCCGAGCCTTCGGCGATCGCCGCCACCCTTGCATCCATCGCGGTGAGCGAATCGGGGTAAGGCACCGGACGCTCCGAGATCCGCCATTCGACCGCTTCGCCGCGCGAAGAGTGGGCAAAGGTCGTCAAATCGAGGCTTTGGCGGTCGTTAACCATTGGCTAACCCTAACGTGGTCAGGTGAATCCACAATTTAGTTCCAGTTCGGCGGTTCAGAAGTGCCCACCCTCGATAAAGTCAGCGTCGATCTCATGGTGGTCCTCGGCACGACCACCATGCCGATCCACCAGGTCATGCGGCTATCCCGCGGCGCCATCATCGAACTGGATGCCACCGAGGCCGACGAGGTCAAGATCCTGGCCAACAACCTGCCGGTGGCCAGCGGCGTCGTTTTGGTCGACCGCAACCGGATTGCGGTCGAGGTCAAGCAGATGCTGCCGAAATCTCCCGGGGTTCGCAGTTAATTCACGCATCAAGCGCCTTGTCCCTGCATCCGTGATTTGTTACATGGCCCCCTCGATGCGGCGGCGCCTTAGGGTTCCATCCGACATCCTTAGCGCTCGTGGCGGAATTGGTAGACGCGCTGCCTTGAGGTGGCAGTGGGTAACACCGTGGGGGTTCGAGTCCCTCCGAGCGCACCACACCTCAGCTGATCCTTGAAATCGCTGGTTTTTTCGACGAGCTGGCCGTGCCGGCCCGGCGCCCCCGGGCAGGACCGGCGAATGCCGGCGGCTGACGTGAGGCGCCGGTCGATGCGGTCCTGTAACACCGGTCAGGTAGATTCGCGGATGCATGGCCTCGTGGGCGTGGCGCTGCCGACCGGAGGCGGCCGCTTTCTCCTGATCGCGCGGCCGTAAAGCCTGCCCCACCCGGAGCCACTGATGATCTTTGCCAGCTACGCCTACCGTATCCTCTCCAACTTCGTGTTCCTGGGGCTGGTCTATTTCACGCTGAACCTGCTGGAGAAATACGAGCAGCGCGCGACGGTCGCGATCCTGGTGCTGGTCTATGCAACGATGCATGCCCTCTCGGGCCTGCGCTCGTTCTATTTCTTCCAGCGCATCGAGCGCCTCGAAGGCGAGACGCGGCGGCTGGCGGCTGCGGCCGGCGAGGGGCCCAATGCGGCGGCCTCGCGCAAGCAGATCGTCGCCGACGTCACCGAGCTCAGGCATGCCGGTGAGATCAAATCCTATATCGACATCTTCTTCCTGGCGCTGGTGATCCTGCTCTGCGTCGCCAAGATCGTGGTCAGCTAGATCGCGGCTCTAGATTCTTGTTTTGACGCGTTTTCTTCACGCGAACCGGTGTCCACTTCGCTCGAAAACGCTCTAGTCAGGCACGCGCTTGCCGGCCGCCGAGGCCTCGGCGCGCGGGGTGCGCTTGGCGACATGGACCGACGCATTGCTCGCGGCCGGCGGCACGACATGAAGCGGAGCGCCGCGGACCCGGCCGTGAGCGGAGGCGGGGAGCTGATGCGCGGCCTGTTTCGGATGCCTGG
>DASVOL010000209.1:0-2783 GCA_036383375.1 Bradyrhizobium sp.
ACCTTCGCGACATTCGGGATCGCCTTTGCGGCCCGGCCGTTGGGTGGCCTGGTGTTCGGGCTCTATTCCGACAAGCACGGCCGCAAGAAGGCGCTGGTCGTGATGATATCGCTGATGGCTGTCGGCACCGGCCTGCTCGGCCTGCTGCCGACCTATGGCGCGATCGGAATCGCGGCGCCGCTGCTGTTGCTGCTGGCGCGGCTGATCCAGGGCTTTTCCGCCGGCGGCGAGTTCGGCAGCGCCAGCGCGATGCTGATCGAATTCGCGCCGCCCGGCCGGCGCGGCCTCTACGGCTCGTTCCAGATGGTGTCGCAATCGCTGGCGTTCGGCCTCGGTGCCGCGATGGCGATCGGCCTTAATGTCAGCCTGTCGCCCGACGCCTTCGCGAGCTGGGGTTGGCGCGTGCCGTTCATCCTCGGCATCCTGATCGGGCCGACCGGATGGTACCTGCGCCAACGGTGCGACGAGTCGCCTGAATTCAAGGCCTATCTCGCCGAGCGGGCCGCCACAGTGCAGCCGAGCAGGCAGACCACGCTGGGCCAATTGTTCTCCGAACATCCACGCGAGCTGATTGCCTCGTTTTGCCTGATCGCGGCCGGCACGGCGATCAACTATGTCAATGCGATCTTTCTACCGACCTATGCGGTCGCCGAGCTGAAGCTGCCGATCCTGAATGCACAGCTCGGCCTGCTCGTCGTCAGCCTCATCAATGCGGCGGTGGCGGTAGCTAGCGGCGCCCTCTCCGACCGGATCGGTCGCCGCGCGGTGCTCGTTCCGGCGCTGATCGTCTACAGCCTGCTGTTCTATGTGATCTTGCAGCGGCTCGTCGCCGCCCCGACCACCGCCAACCTCTGGCAGTTGCAGATCGTCGCGGTGCTGCTCGGCGCCTTGGCCGGGCCGATGCCGGCCTTCATGACCGAGATATTTCCCGTCGGCGTGCGCTCCACCGGAGCATCGCTGATGTACAATCTCGCCGTGATGCTGTTCGGCGGGCTGGCGCCGTTCATCAACACCTGGCTGGTCCAGGTGACGGGCGACAAGGCGGCTCCCGTCTACTACATCCTGTTCGCCGCGGCAGTGGGTCTGGTGGGTCTGGCGGTCTATCGCGGGCGACCGTCCGTGCCCGGCATTGCAACTCAACCGGCGCAATGACCTCCACGTGCGCGGCCACGCATGCGGCGCTGCATTTGACAAATCCGTGCGTGGCCTGTTCAACAGCGGCAACAACAACACTGACGAACAGGGAGTGAGGACCATGAAGCTTTACGATTCGATCGGACCCAATCCGCGCATCGTGCGCATGTTCATGGCGGAGAAGGGCATCGAGATCCCCAAGGAGACCGTCGACCTGCGCAAGGGCGAGAACCGCGAGGCAGCGCATCTGAAGCGCAATCCGCACGGCCAGATGCCGGCGCTCGAACTCGACTGCGGCAACTATCTCTCGGAGATCACGGCGATCTGCGAATATCTCGAGGAGAAGCACCCCTCGCCCGCAATGATCGGCAGCACGCCGGAAGAGCGCGCCGAATGCCGGATGTGGACGCGCCGCGTCGATCTCAATATCGCCGAGCCGCTTGCCAACGGCTATCGCTTCGGCGAGGCGCTGAAATTCTTCGAGAAGCGCATTCCGGTGGCACCCGAGGCCTCGCCCGGGCTGAAGATGATCGCCGCCAACCGCATCAAATGGCTTGATAACCAGATGGTCGACGGCCGCGACTACATCTGCGGCAAGCGCTTCACGCTCGCCGACATGCTGCTCTATTGTTGGCTCGATTTCGGCAACCAGGTCGGCCAGCCGCTCGACCATTCGAACGCCAACATCGTCGCCTGGTTCAACCGCGTCGGCGCGCGGCCATCAGTGAAGGCGTAGGCCTCTTCTTATCCTCCCCTGGAGGGGGAGGATCGGTTCGCATGAAGCGTAGCGCAATGCGAACCGAGGTGGGGTGATCTCTCCGCTCGGGCAGCGTTCACGCGGAGAGACCTTCACCCCACCTCGCCGCTCATTTGCATTCGCGTCGATCCTCCCCCTCCAGGGGAGGATGAAGACCACCGGACCAAATCGTTGATCGCTTAAATCACCACCGGCTTGTCCGGCAGCTCGTTGGGGCCTCCGGCGACGTGCGGGAAATATCGCGCCAGCTCCCGCGACACCGCCTCGATCCCCTTGATCACGCCCTGCTCGAACCGGCCTGCCCGAAAGTCGGTTTCCATCGCGCGGCAAATCGTTTCCCAACCGGCGTGGCCGACCTTCGCGTCGATGCCACGATCGGCGACGATCTCGACGTCGCGGTCCGCGAGCAAAAGATAAATCAGAACGCCGTTGTTGTGATGGGTGTCCCAGATCCGCAGATGCGCGAACACGTCGAGCGCCCGCTCCCGCGCCGGCTGATCGCGGAACAGCGGCACGCCGTCGAGCGCGCCCTCGACGACGAAGCGGATCTGGCCGGAATGCGTGGCCTCGCCGGCCTTGATCGCCCGCTCGATCGCGTCGAGCACGCGCGGCGGAAACTCGCGCCGCACGCGCCAGCGGTGTTCGAGCAGATGCTTGCCGATACGCTTGATGCCCATATGCCTACCAGCTCCCCGAAGCGCCGCCGCCGCCGAAGCTGCCGCCTCCGCCGCTGAAGCCGCCGCTGTCGCTCGAGCTCGAGCCGCTGCTCCAGCCACCACCGCCGCCCGACCAGCCGCCGGAATAACCGCCGCCACGCCGGTACGGTCCCGAGCCGGCCGCCGGACCGCCGAAATTCAATCCGCCGAAGATCAGCGCCGCAACGGCAGCGAAC
>DASVOL010000210.1:0-8515 GCA_036383375.1 Bradyrhizobium sp.
GGTCAGGAACAGCATCAGGATGAACGCGGTATCCATGCCCATCTGCTGCGCGTCGACCAGCACGCGGTCGCGCTTCCATTTCTCGCTGAGCAGCCCGATCGGTCCGACCACGAGGCCGATGCCGCCGAGCGTGCCGAGCACCACCGGCAGGTCCCACCACGCATAGGGCGCCTCGCGCGCCAGCAGGTAGTGGTAGAGCGTACCGGCGCAGGTCGCGGCGAAGCAGAGCACAAAGCCGTAGAAGGTGAGGTGATGATACAGCTTGCGGCGGTCGGTCGGATGATCGTCCTCGTTGAAGCAACCGACACCGCCGCCGTCGAGATAGCGCAGTTCGCCGGCGTCGCGGATCGCCTGCAACAGCGACTTCGTATCCGTTTTCATGCCGACCGGTTCGCCGATGTCGCGCCAGAATGCACGCACGCCCATCACCATCGCGAGGATCGCGTAGAGCAAAGCGGCGCCGAACAGCAGCGCCATCGCATTGTGCGGCATCAGTTTGTAGAACGCGCCGGGACCGGTGTGGATGCCGGTGAGCACGCCACGGTCGTTGATCGCGGCGAAGCCGAAGATGAAGGCGGCGACGCTGATTGCTGCGATCAGGCTAATAACGAGGCCGTTGCGCGCGAACGCGCCGGAGAAAGCCCGCGGCCAGGCATAGGCGGCGTAGGATTCGGCGCGCGCCACCGCCAGCGTCTTCGGGACATTGACGTTGAATTCGTGCGGCGGCGAGAACTGGCAGTCGGTGTAGCAGGCGCCGCAGGCATGGCAGAGATTAGCGAGATAGTTGAGGTCGCCGTCGGAGAAGGCGCGGCGCATCTCCATCGCGGGAAACACCGCGCACAGGCCCTCGCAATAGCGGCAGGAATTGCACACCGTCATCAGACGGTCGGCTTCCTGCAAGATCCTCGTCCCGTGCATCGCTTTGGCTCTTTTAGTTTGACGCGTTTTCTTGACGCGAACCGGTTCCCACGTCGCTCGAAAACGCTATGCTATTTCTTCGTCAGCCCTTTGCCTTCCAGCCATGTCTGGATCAGGCCGGCGACCTCGGCGTTGTTCTTGTCCATCATCATCATGTGCGAATTGCCCTTGATGCCGGCCTTGGGCAGATCGACCACATCGACACTGCCGCCGGCCGCTCGAATGGCATCGGCGAAGGCGCCGCCGGTGGCACGGATCTTCGGCCAGCGTGAATCGCGTTCGATATAGTCGCCATAGACCATCAGCGTCGGGATGTTCTTCAATGCGTCGACTTTGGCGAGGTCGCCGACGCCGGCCGGCTCGATCGCGATCAGCGCCTTCACCTTGTCGGGGCGCGCCTGCGCGACCTTGAAGCCGAACGAGCCGGCCTGGCTGTGGAACAGGATGATGCAGGGGCCGACGCGATCGATCTCGGCGATGTAGGCTGCGATGGTCGCGTCATCGGTGGTGGTCCAGCGCGGCACGTTCTGCTTGACGAAGTTCTCATAGCCTTCGTTCGGGAACTGGCTGCCGGGCATCAGTCTGCGCTTGGCCGGATCGGGATCGTAGGAGCCGGGGCCGTCGCCGATCCGAAAGCGCTCGAACGGATTGGCTGTGGTGAGGAACACCGGCTCGCCTTTGAAGATGTCGGGGTATTGCGCCCAGCCGGCGCGGCCGCGCTCGACGGCGTCCGAATTGTAGACGCTCCAGCCCTTGCGCAGGAAATAGTTCAGCCAGCCTTCGCGGCCGTCAGGCGTCGTCTCATAGGTGACGCCGGTCAGGCCGCCGCCGTGCCACAGCAGCAGCGGATAGGCGCCCTTCTCGTTTTGCGGCAGGAAGTACTGCACGTACATCTGCTCGACCTGGTAGGTGCCGTTCGGATCGACTTTTGCCGGCACCCCGCCGGGCGTGAAGGTGACGTCCTTGACCGGCTTGCCTGATATCTCGACGAGGCGGCCGCCGACATGGAACGAGCCCATGTCGCGCAGCGCGATCGGCTCGGCGGCGTGGCTCGCGGCCGATGCCATCAGCGCAGCCGCAGCGAAGGCAATAGCAAGGCGCAGCATGGCTTCTCCTCGAACTCCGCGCGGCACTTAGTTCCGCGCATTCTTCGCCGCTTCCCGCCCGGCGACGCGGCCGAACACGCTGCCGATGGTCATGCCGATGCCGGCGGCGTAGCCCTTGCCGAGCACATTGCCGGCCATGATCTCACCGGCGGCGAACATGTTGGCCGACGGCTTGCCGTCCTTCATCAGCATTCGCGACTGCTTGTTCACGCGGGTGCCGAGATAGGTGAAGGTGATACCGGGCCGCACCGGATAGGCAAGATAAGGCGGCGTCTCGATCCTGCGCGCCCAATGCGTCTTCGCCGGCGTGATGCCTTCGGTACGGCAGTCGTCGAGGATGGTGTGGTCGAACGTGCCGGGCTGCACCGCGGCGTTGAAGTCGGTGATGGTCTTTTCCAGCGCGGCCGGATCGAGCTCGAGCTTGCCGGCGAGTTCGGCGATCGTCGCGCCGGCGATCGGCGGAAACAGCGTCGGCATGAAGCTCGTCACGACGGTCGAGTCGAAAATGATGTAGGCGATCTGGTCCGGCTGCGCGGCGACGAGGCGGCCCCAGATCGCATAACGCTTCGGCCAGATGTCCTCGCCTTCGTCGTAGAATCGCTCGGCATGCTTGTTGACGACGATACCGAACACGACCGAGTCGTGGCGGGTGATGATGCCGCCGTCGAATTTCGGCGCACGGGCATCGATCGCCACGGCATGACACTGGGTGGGATCGCCGATCTCCTGCACGCCCTTCGCCAGCAGCATCTTGAGGATCGCGCCGCGGTTATAGGGGGTGCCGCGGATCAGGAAATTGTCGGCGGCCTCGCCCCAATATTCCTTCAGCCACTCGATATTGGCCTCGAAGCCGCCGGCCGCCGCGACCAGCGTCGAGGCGCGCACCTCGGTCCTGCCGCCGACCGGCTGCTTCAGCTGCGCCGACAGGAACATGCCGTGCTCGATCTTCAGATCGATCACCTCGGCATCGTAGAGGACGTCGACGCCGAGCTCCTCGGCGGTGCGATAGAGCGCGTTCAGCATCGCGCGGCCGCCGCCGAGGAAGAACGAGTTGGTGCGGCCAAGGCTGAGCGTGCCGCCGAGCGAGGGTTGCCAGCGCACGCCCTGCTCGACGATCCAGTTCAGGATGTCCTTGGACTCGTGGATCATGAAGCGGGCCAGTTCCTCGTCGGTCTGGCCGCCGGTCACCAGCAGCAAATCCTTCCAGAACTCCTCCTCGGTGTAGGGACCGGTGAGGATCTCGGTCGCCGCGTCATGGGCGCAGCGCATGTTGCGGGTGTGGCGGGTGTTGCCGCCGCGGTAGAATTTCGGGGCGCCTTCCAGCACCAGCACGGAGGCGCCGGCGCGCCGCGCGCTGATTGCAGCGCAGAGGGCGGCGTTGCCGCCGCCGATCACCAGCACGTCGAACCTGCGCGTCAGATCAACCATGCGCTCTTGTTATCGTTGTTGGCATGGAAAGCAACATGCCGGGGCAGGCGATCGGCCTGCCCCGAATGCATATGCCAATTACGCCGCGACCGTCTCGCGCTGCTCGATGGTCTGGCCCCCGCGATAGACGATCAGCGCGGCGATGATGCCGAGAACAGCGCCGAACATCAGCCAGTACGCCGGCGAGGCCTTGTCCTGCCCGGTCATGGCGATCAGCTTGGTTGCGACGAAGGGCGTCGACGTGCCGAATATGCCCGCCGCCAACGCGAACGCGATCGAGAAGCAGGTGGTGCGGACATGTGCCGGCACGATCTCGACCAGGCATCCCAGCATCGTGCCGCTGTAGACGCCGAAGTAGAACGAGAACATCATCTGCACGGCCAGCAGTTTTCCGAGCGTGGGCTCATGCGCGAGCCACGACAGGGCCGGGTAGGCGGTCACGAACGACAGGCTCGCGATCGCGATCAGCACCGGCTTGCGGCCGATCCGGTCGGACAGCGCGCCGCCGACCGGATTCCAGATGAAATTCGTCACCGCAACGAGCAGGGTCACCAGCAGCGTCCCGGAGGCCGAAAGGTGCAGCTCCTTGCCGAAGCCGGGCGCATACACGGTGATGAAATAGAACGTCGTTGTGGTCAGAACCGCGATCATCATGCCCAGGATGACGATGCGCCAGTTCTCGATCGCCGAGGCGAACACTTCGCTTGGCGTCGGATGCTTCTTCATGGCCAGGAAGGCCGGCGTTTCCTCGAGCGAACGCCGCAACATGAAGATCACGGGAATGATGAGGCAACCGATGAAGAACGGGATGCGCCATTTGGCGACGCCGCCGCCGATCGCATCCAGGAAGGTGTCGCCCGGGATCACCTCTCTCAAGACGAAGCCGATCACAGCGGCGACGAAGATCGCGACCTGCTGGCTGGAGGATTGAAACGAGGTGTAGAAGCCGCGGTTGCCGGGCGTCGCGATTTCGGAGAGATAAACGGAGACGCCGCCCAGCTCGACGCCGGCGGAGAAGCCCTGGATCAGCCGGCCAATCAGCACGATGATCGTTGCGGCAATGCCGATCGATGCATAGGACGGGCAGAAGGCGATCACCACCGTGCCCAGCGCCATCAGCGCGAGCGTCACGATAAGGCCCTGGCGGCGGCCGATGCGATCGATGTAGGAACCGAGCACGATCGCGCCCACCGGACGCATCAGCGCGCCGAGCCAGAACACGCCATACGCATTGAGCAGCGCTGCGGTCTCGTTCTGGGCGGGGAAGAACGCTTTCGCGATGTCCTGCGCATAGAAGCCGAACAGGAAGAAGTCGAATTGCTCGAGGAAATTTCCGCTGGTCGCACGCAGGATGGCGCCAAGACGCGACTTGATTTGCGGTGCTTGCGATGAACTCGACTGCGACATAACGCCCATTCCTCCCGTGACACAAAGGCCGGCGCAAATTGTCTCGCCGGCCAAGGCAGTTAACTGCCATATGCGGCAATTTGGCACGGCTGTCCGGCGCGACCAACCCGAAATCACGCCGCCGCCATTGGAAAAAAGCCGTAGGTGGAAATCTCGAAGCGCTTTCGCACGCAGCTTCAGCGCGGCGTGCGCCGCATCAGGGCGTCGTATGTGCCGCAGCGCCGAGCCAGGAGCGGAATGCTGACAGCTTCGGTGAATCGGCGCGTCCCTGCGGCGTGACCAGATAGAAGCCGGCGTCGGCCGGCAGCGCGATCTTGAAGGGAACCACGAGGCGGCCCTTGGCGATGTCGTCTTGCACATAGGAGGTGCGGCCCATCGCGATGCCGATGCCGTCGATCGCGGCCTGGATCGTCACGAACAGCAGGTCGAAGGTCACCCCCGGCTGCTTGGAGATGTCGGTCGGCAGTCCGGCCGCGGTCAGCCATAGCCGCCAGTCGTCGCTGTTGGCGTTGCTGGTGTGCAGCAGCACGTGGTCCCTGAGGTCTTCGGGGCATTTCAGCGGCCTGGTTCCATCCAGCAGCGACGGACTGCACACCGGAAACAGCTCATCCGCCATCAGCCAGTCCGAGCGCAGGCCGGCCCATTGTCCGCGGCCATAGCGGATCGCCGCATCGACCTTGTCGCGCTGGAAGTCGACCAGGCTGGTTGAGGTGGTGATGCGGACATCGATGCCGGAATGCGCTTCCTGGAACGCCGACAGCCGCGGCAGCAGCCATTTGGCGGCGAGCGATGCCAGCGTCGAGACGGTCAGCACATGATCGTCGTCGCGGCGCAACAGGCGGTCGGTCGCGAGCCTGAGGTCATTGAAGGCGGCGCGGACGCCGGGAAGGTATTCGGCGGCCTCCGGCGTCAGGCTCAGCGAGCGGTTCTGGCGGACGAACAGACGAACGCCGAGCTCTTCCTCGAGGCGCCGGATCTGATGGCTGATCGCGGTCTGCGTCACGTTCAATTCGGACGCTGCGACCGTGAAGCTCATATGCCGCGCGGCGGCCTCGAACGCCCTCAGGCCGTTCAACGAAGGCAGGCGGCTGGTCATCGCGGGATGGTCTCCAAATACATGACTTTAATTCATGCGAAGCGGTACAAAGTGTCGTTTGTGAACAGGCCGAATAGCTCCGATATTAACGCCAACAGGTTACCGATAGGAGCCGCAGATGTCCATTTTCACCCATGAATCGATGACAAATCATCATACGCCAGATCATCACGCATCGGGGCTGTTGAACCAGGTCGGCGAGACCCTGCACGTCTGGTGGGATCGCTACGAGCGCCGCCGCGAGTTGTCGCAGTGGACCGAGCGCGACCTGCACGACATCGGCATGTCCCGCAGCGACATCGTTTTCGAGACCGACAAGCCGTTCTGGCGGGCCTGAGAAGGACGCCATCGCCGGCGCCGCCTCGATCGAGGGGCGCCGGCCAATTCTTCACCCCGAGGGGCGTGTCATGACTGCGCTGCATCTCGACGATCTCAAGCAATACTCTGATGTGCTGCGCGCCAAGAACGGCAGCGAGATCAAGGTGCGCTTCGTCGAGCCGCGCGACCGCGAAGAGCTGCAGAATTACATCCGCTCGCTCTCGGCTGGGTCCCGTTACAATCGCTTCCTGGGTGCACTCAGCGAGCTGCCGAAGATGGAGCTCGAGCGTTTCATTCACGTCGGCGAGGCTGACCGGTTCACGGTGGTCGCGACGATGCTGGTCGATGGCTTTGAGACCATCGTCGGCGAAGCCCGCTACGCCTTCCATGCCGATACGTCGAGCGTCGAGTTCGGCCTGTCGATCGATGACCGGTGGCAGGGCCACGGCATTGGCAAGGCGCTGTTGAAGAATCTCGAATGCCGAGCGGCGTCCTTCGGAGCCGAGCACATCTTCGGCGACACGCTGCGCTCCAATGCGGCGATGATCGGGCTCGCCCGCAAATCCGATTACGCCTTTACCCAAAGCCCCGGCGATTGGAAGCTGGTGCGGTTTGCGAAAGAGATCCACGTCGAACCACAAGACATTCCCTGTGCCAGCTGGCGGCTCGCCGCCACTTCCCGCTTGGCCACGATGTCCTCGCTTGCGGTTTGACTGACTAGGCCCGGTTCTGGCCCCTCCAGAACCGGGCCCTTTTCTTTGGATCTAGCTCTCATGCCGTAGCCCCCGCAGCCCGGATTTCGCTTCGCTCCACCCGGGCTACGAGCTTTTGCCACGATTCTTGCTCGTCATGCGCGGGCTTGACCAGCGCATCCATCCACAGAAAGCGTTTTCGTGCGATGGATTGCCGGGTCAAGCCCGGCAATGACGAGACATCGAGCTGGCTCTCAATTGCCCCTAAACACCGGCTTGCGCTTCTCGATGAAGGCCTGCACCGCTTCCTTGTGATCGGCCGTTGTGGTCAGGCGGATCAGCCGCTCAGCCTCGTGGTCGCGCGCGGTGGCGAAGTCGAACTGCAGCGCCTCGTCGAGATTGTCCTTCATGTAGCGCAGCGCGAGCGTCGGGCCTTCGGCCATCGACTTCGCCAGCGCGAACGCTTCGTCCTGCAGCGTCTCGTCCGGCACCACGCGGTTGACGAGGCCGATCTGCTCGCACCTGGTGGCGTCGACCTTCTCGGACGTGAACATCAGCTCGCGGGCGCGCGAGGTGCCGACCAGGCGCGTCAGCAGCCAGGCCATGCCGTAGTCGCCGCTCAGCGCCACGCGCAGATAACCGGTCGAGATGAAGGCGGATTGCGCCGCGATCCTGAGGTCGCAGGCCATCGCAATCGCAAGACCGGCGCCGACCGCCGGGCCGGGCAGCGCGGCAATGGTCGGCTTGCGCACCGAGGCGAGCGCGCCGGTGAGCAGACGCTGGCGCTCCTGCAGGTCGGCGACCTTGTCCTCATAGGACATTTCGAGCTTCTTCGGGTCGCGATTGGCGCCCATGCCCTTGACGTTGCCACCGGCGCAGAACGCCTTGCCGGCGCCGGTGACGAGCAGCACGCCGACCTCGGGGTTTTCGCCGCAGGTCCGGATCATGGTGCGCAGCGCCGGCGTCAGCGTGTCCGACAGCGAGTTGCGGGCGTCCGGCCGGTTCAAGGTGATGATGGCGACGCGGTCGCGGATTACGCAGAGCAGTTCGTCGGTGCCGGTCTCGATCTTGATTTCAGCGGTCATGGTTTCTTCCCCTGTTTCCTTCGTCATTGCGAGGAGCTCGCCACAAAATTGCAGAGCAATTTTTGCGCTGAAGCGACGAAGCAATCCATTTTTCCCCGAGACGAGGCATGGATTGCTTCGCTCCGCTCGCAATGACGGATGCGGCGGATGATTGCCGTCGACGTTACGCCGCTTGCATGATCTCCGTCATCTCAAAACTTCTCAACCCAGGGCCGCAATTCCAGCTCCCAGGTCCAGGCGCTGCGCGGCTGTTGCAGCACGTTCCAGTAGCTTAACGAGATTGCGTCCGGATCGAGCATCGAATCCGGGCGATCGGCGGGCTCGATGCGCGCGGCGCTGCGGATGCCGCCGTCGATCACGAAATGCGCGACATGGATGCCCTGCGGCGACAATTCGCGCGCCATGCTCTGCGCCAGCCCGCGCAATGCGAACTTGCCCATCGCGAACGGCGCCGATTGCGCATAG
>DASVOL010000211.1:0-5046 GCA_036383375.1 Bradyrhizobium sp.
GGATCAACGCCGCGACGATGGTGATCGCTCGGCCTGCACCGATGCATCGAACACCGCGCGGCATGACGGGCTGAGCTGCTCGACCTGCGCGGCCATACAATCCCTGATCCGGCCACGGTCCGGAATGTAGGCGCCGCACAGGCGGACCGCGTCACCCATGCAGGCCTGGCGCTGCATCGATTCGTTCGGTCCGGACTGGGCCATGGCCGGTGCGATGGTCGCGGCGAGAAGCACGAGGGCAAGACGAAGTTTCATGGATCACTCTCTGAACTGGCAGGTTGAGGGGATGGTCGGGACGGCTGTCACGACGCGTGTGTGCGGCCGCCATCGGCCGCGGGTTCGACGTCGGCTTGCGACGGCGGAAGATGCAGAAGCGTTGCGATCGTGGTGTCGAGCAGTTGCGTCCAGGCGGTCTCGGCGTCGATCTCGGGCGCGATCCGCGTCATCAACAACGGAAATGTCGGCGGCTGGTTGAGCGCTGCATTGAGCAACGCAAAGAACAGCGCCGGATGCTGGCTGCGGATGATGCCAGCATCGATGCCGGCCTGAAACAGCTCGCGCGCCGTCTCGTAGGCCGGACGCAGCAGCTTCTCGGTCACGAGCGTGGCGCGCTCCGGGCTCTCGGCGCCGCGCCGGACCACGAAATTCCGGATCTCCGGATACGCCGCGTAGAACGTCGCGACACGAACGATCAGCGCGCGGAGTCGGTCGCCGAGCGAACGGCTAGTGTCGTGGGCGATCGCATGCACCTCTGCCATCGCCGGCACGGCGAGCGTCACGATGCGGTCGAGGCAGGCCTCCCACAGCGCGGCCTTGTTGCCGAAATGAACGCGCACGAGATTCGGTGCGACGCCCGCCGACGCGGCGACGCTACGCAGGTCGGCACCGTCGAAGCCTTGGGCCGCAAAGGCCTCGGTTGCCGCGATCAGCAGCGCCTGGCGGCCGTCGGGCATGTCCTTGCTGCGGCGTCCCTTGGGCCGGGAGGCCGGCAGCGCGGCGGTAGTCGTCGTTCCAGTCATCGCTCACCAAATATGTTCAATCGAACATATAAACTGGCGAGCTCACGTTTCAAGTTTGGAGCAAGGCATAAAAATGCATGGAACTCAGATAGATAGACGAGATGCCGCGAATGTGAGCTTGGCGGCCACCGCCAAGGAAAAAGCCGGCGTCAATCGACGCCGGCTTTATGCCGTTGAGCGGATCCGAAAGGGCGCGGCTCAGCTCTTGACGTCAGCAGCCCAGGTCTTCTCGATCTGCTTCACGACGCTGTCGGGCATCGGGATGTAGTCGAGCTCTTCCGCGCTCTTGGCGCCCTTATCAAAGGCGAACTTGAAGAACTTGAGCGCTTCCTTCGAGGCCACCTTGTCGGTCGCATCCTTGTGCAACAGGATGAACGTCGAAGCGACGATCGGCCAGGACTTATCGCCCGGCTGGTCGGTCAGGATCAGGTAGTAGCCGGGCGCGTTGGTCCAGTCGGCGTTCGAGGCGGCAGCCTGGAATGCCTCGTTGGTCGGCTGGATGGTCTTGCCCGCCTTGTTGATCAACGCGGTGTAGGTCAGCTTGTTCTGCTTGGCGTAGGCATACTCGACATAGCCGATCGAGTTCTTCGCCTGCGCGATGTTGCCCGCGACGCCTTCGTTGCCCTTGGCGCCGACGCCGACCGGCCATTCGACCGCAGTGCCGGAACCGATCTTGCTCTTCCAGTCCGGGCTGACTTTGCTCAGATAGTCGGTGAAGTTGAAGGTCGTTCCCGAACCATCGGCGCGATGCACCACCGAGATCGCTTCGGACGGCAGCTTGGCCTTCGGGTTGAGCTTCTTGATCGCGGCGTCATCCCACTTGGTGATCTTCCCGAGGAAAATGTTGGCAAGCGTCGGACCGTCGAGAACCAGATCGCCGGCCTTGACGCCTTCGAGGTTCACCACCGGAACGATCGCACCCATGATCATAGGCCACTGCGCAAGACCGTCCTTCTGCAGCTGGTCGGATTTCAGCGGCGCGTCGGTCGCACCGAAGGTCACGGTGTTGGCTTCGATCTGCTTGATGCCGGCACCCGAACCGATCGACTGGTAATTCACGCCACTGCCTGAATCCTTCTTGTAGGCGTCGGCCCATTTGGAGAGGACGGGGAAGATGAATGTCGAACCGGCACCGGTGATGTCGGCTGCGAAGCTCGGCGTCGCCATAGCCACCAGACCGGCGGCCACGATTGTCTTGACGAATTTCATGTTGATCTCCGTGGAAACGCGAGAGGTCTCGCGCGCTCGATGCTCTCGTAAGCAGCCGCAACGTTTTTTCGGAGGCCCATGACGATGGGATGACAGCGGCCTCTGACCTTCGGCCTACGTCAAAAGTTCGGAACGGCAAGGGATACCGCCTGTCGCAGTTCCCTTTGGTTTGATGGAGCGTCGCTGCGGAAGTTATTCCGCCTTGATGTTGGCCGACTTGACGATCGGCCACCATTTCTCGATCTCGGCGGCCTGATGGTCGCGCAGCGCAGTGGGGGTCTGCTTGTCCGGCGCCGGGATCGCCTGTCCGAGCTCGGCGAAACGTTGGCGCACGACGGGCTCGGCGAGCGCCGACATCACCGCCTTCGACAGAACAGACACGATATCGGCCGGCGTGCCCTTCGGCGCCCAGATGCCGTGCCAGTACGCAATATAGAGACCCGGCAATCCGGCCTCGTCGACCGTCGGAATCTCGGCTGCCGATGCAAGCCGCGATGATGCGGTCACCGCAAACGCCTTCACGGTCCCGCTCTTCACCTGCGGCAGCGAGTTGGAGGCCTGATCGAACATGATGTCGATATGCCCGGCCATCAGATCGTTCAGCGCCGGACCGGCGCCGCGATACGGCACGAAGGAGAAGTTGGTGTTCGTCAACTGCTGGAAGAACACGCCCGCGACATGCGCGCCCGAACCCGGGCCCGCGGTGCCGGCGGTCGCCTTGTCGCCATTGGCCTTGAGCCAGGCGATCAGCTCTTTCAGATTCTTCGCCGGCAGATCGGGCCGGCCGATGATGAGCTGCGGTCCGCTCGCGATCAGTGCGATCGGTGCGAATTCGCGCACGTCATATTGCAGCTGATAGATCGCGCCGTTGAGGCAATGCGTGCCCCAATGCCCGATCGTGATCGTGGAACCATCGGGCGCCGCGCGCGAGGCGCGCAGCCCCGCGACCGTGCCGGAGGCGCCCGTGACATTCTCGATGATGACGGGATGGCCGATCGTATTGCGCATATATTCGGCGAGGATCCGCGCCAGCACGTCGGTCGGTCCGCCCGCGGCGAACGGCACGATCATCGTGATCGGGCGCGCCATGGTTTCGGTGCGCGCGCCGGGCGAAGCGAGCGGCAGCGCCGCCGCGCCGAGCGCGAGTTGCAGGAATGGCCGGCGAGAAAGGCTAGGCAATGTTCGCTCCCCGATGTGCTGCCGTTGAGCCGACACCGCAAGGCGGCTCGACCTGACAGGTTTTGCAATCGCTAGCACTAATCGGCGGGCGCGAACATCGCTCCGGTGGCACCTCAAGCCCGAACACGTGGGGAACGCATCGATCGTCATGGATCCTTGTTCTTGAACTTCTGACCGGCGCGGTAGGCCTTGTTACGGGCGATCCAGCGCCGTTTCTCGGCCGCGCGCGCCGCGCGATCCTCCTTGCGATCCAGATGCGCCAACTCGCGCTGGAGCTTCTGGAAACTGCGCCAGCGATCGGGGTCGAGCTGCCCCGACTCCAGCGCCGCGCGCACCGCGCAGCCGGGCTCATTGCCGTGGCCGCAGTCCTTGAACCGGCAATCGCGCGCCAGCGCCTCGATGTCGTCGAAGGCGGCACCCAATCCCTCCTCCGCATCGATCAAGCCGAGCTCGCGCATGCCGGGCGTGTCGAGGATCAGCGCGCCGCCCGGCAGCCGGACCAACTCGCGATGCGTCGTGGTGTGGCGCCCGCGTGCGTCGTCCTCGCGGATGCCGCCGGTTGCCATCCGCTCGGTCCCGGCAAACACATTGACCAGCGTGGACTTGCCGGCGCCGGAGGAGCCGACTAGCACACAGGTTTCGCCGGACTTGAGCAGCGCGGCCAGCTCAGTCATCCCGGCGCCGGTCACAGCAGAGGCGACGAGCACGGGCGCGCCGAACGCGACGGATTCCGTCGCCGCCACGATGTCGTCCGGCGCATCGCACAGGTCGGCCTTGGTCAGGACCACCACCGGCCGCGCGCCGCTCTGCCAGGCGGTTGCCAGATAGCGCTCTAACCGTCGCAGGTTGAAGTCGGCGTTCATCGAGGCAACCAGCAAGGCGACATCGACATTCGCCGCCACCACCTGCACGGCCTGCACCGTGTCGGCCGCCTTGCGGACGAACATGGTCCGGCGCGGCAGGATGGCGTGGACGGTCGCCGAACCTTCCGCCGGTCGGGCGGCAGCGGCAACCCAGTCGCCGACCACCGGATGGCCGCCTTCCTGGGCTTCGTGAACGAGACGTCCCGCGAGTTGCGCCCGCAGTTCGCCGTGGTCGGTGACGAGCGTATAGAGACCGCGCTGCTGCACGACGACGCGTGCAGGCACGTAGCCTTGCGCCGCATAAGGCGCGAATGCCTGACCGTCGTGGTCAGACCAGCCATAGAGATTGATCAAGGGAGAGATCCTTCAGGTCGGAATGGGCGTGTTTCGCCGCCGACTTGAAGGCCGCGCCATCAAGCGCGCACAGGCCTAGTCGGCGACGCCTCGAAGGGCGACGCGAGCAATATCTGTCATTTTGCGGGCCCTCCTGGGTTGCCGATCCGCTGGGATCAGTGGGAATCCGATGGCGCGGTGTGTGCCCGGCAATCTTGTCAAAGCCGTGGCAACGTCCGGTCGCCGCGACGCTGCGTCTCACGCAGCTAGAAGCTCCAGCCCTTCGACGTCGCCCAGTCCAGCATGAATTGCTCGGTCTCGCGGCCGGCGTCGGCGAGCCATGCGGTGAAGTCGGCGATGGCGCCGGCGCTTTCATTGTCGGCGAGATAGAACGAACGGTATTCACGCTTGCGCAGGCCGAGATCGCCGAACGGCAGGCAGAG
>DASVOL010000212.1:0-1926 GCA_036383375.1 Bradyrhizobium sp.
CCGCCGCCCAGCCGCTGCCGCCGGGCTCGCCCATGATCGGGCGTCCGGACAATGAGGCCGCCGCCAAGCTTGCGCCGGTCGTGGGCCCGCCGATTCCGGCTGCGCCCGACAAGCTGCCGCTCGCCAAGCTCAAGGTGCCGGCCGGCTTCAATGTCGAGGTCTATGCCGCCGGCATGGCCAATGCGCGTTCGCTGGCGCTCGGCGACAAGGGCACCGTGTTCGTCGGCAGCCGGCTCGTCGACAAGGTCTATGCGATCGTCAACAAGGACGGCAAACGCTCGGTCAAGGTGATTGCTTCCGGCCTCTACCGTCCGAACGGCGTCGCCTTCAAGGACGGCACGCTCTACATCGCCGAGCTGTCGAAGGTCTCCAAGATCGACAAGATCGAGGACAACCTGGACAATCCGCCGAAGCCGACCGTGATCTACGACAAGCTGCCGAAGGACGAGGCGCATGGCTGGAAGTTCATCGCCATCGGTCCCGACAACAAGCTCTACGTCCCGGTCGGCCAGCCCGGCAACAACGTGCTGCATGACGCCGACCACGGCCAGATCCGCCGCATGAATCTCGACGGCTCCGGCGCCGAGGTCTACGCGCTCGGCGTGCGCAACTCGGTCGGCTTCGACTGGAATCCCGAGACCAAGCAGATGTACTTCACCGACAATGGCCGCGACTGGCTGTCGGAGACGGTGCCGGAGGACGAACTCAACCGCGTCACCAAGGCGGGCGAGGATTTCGGCGCGCCGTTCTGCTACCAGGGCAACATCATCGACCAGGAACTCGGCTGGGGCAAGAACTGCAAGGACTACACGGCGCCGGTCGGCCTGATGGGTCCGCATACCGCCTCGCTCGGCATGCGCTTCTATACCGGAAGCCAGTTCCCGAAGACCTACAAGAACGCGATCTTCGTCGCGCGGCACGGCTCCTGGAACAAGTCGCAGAAGCAGGGAGGTGACGTCGTCGTCGTCAAGCTGAACAAGGATGGCACCGTGAAGTCGGTCGAGCCGTTCATGACCGGCTTCCTCGAGGACAACAAATATGTCGGCCGCCCGGTCGACGTGATGCTGCTGAAGGATGGCTCGCTGCTGGTCTCCGACGACTGGAACGGCGCGGTCTATCGCATCAGCTACGGCAAGCCGAAGGTCGCCAACCAATAAGCTGAAACCAGGGATCGGGGGCAGCGCGTGCTGCCCCCGATTTTCTTTTTGAACTGCATGCAAGGATGGACCGATGCGTAGGCTCGCAATCGCCGCGGCGCTGGCCGCTCTCAGCTTCTCTGCAAACGCCGAGACCATCCAGGAACGCACGGTCGCGTGCTTTGCCTGCCATGGCGAGCACGGCACGTCGGAAACCGAGAATACGCCCTCGCTCGGCGGCCAGCAGGCGCCCTATGCGCTGATCCAGCTCTTCATGTTTCGCGAGAAACTGCGGGTATTCGACCCGATGAACGAGATGGCGAAACCGATGACCGATGACGATCTGCGCATCTTCTCGGATTTCATCGCCACCTTGCCGAAGCCGACGCCGCCCGCGGAGGCCGGCGATCCGGCGCGGATGGCGCGCGGCCAGGCGCTGGTGCAGCAGAACCGCTGCAACACCTGCCACAACACCGATTTTTCGGGCAAGGACAACGTCCCCCGTATCGCCAACCAGCGCGAGGACTACCTCGCCAAGACGCTGGCCGAATACAAGGACAACAGCCGCCACGGCTACGACGCCACCATGGCGGACGTGATGCAGACGGTTACCAAGGAGCAGATCGGCGACCTTGCCTATTACATCGCGCATGTCCGCTGAAACATCGGGCGGTGGACGTCTGGTCTTGGCCTTCGTGCGGCGCTAAAACGCCGGTGTCATACGGAGTAGCACATGCAGGATCTTTGGCGTCTGTCGGCGGCTGAACTCGCCTCCCTCATCAAATCGAAG
>DASVOL010000213.1:0-3001 GCA_036383375.1 Bradyrhizobium sp.
GAGTCCCCACAACAGGTTCTGCAGCGCGATGGCAAGGCCGAACACGTCGCGGCCCCAGGCGAATTCGCGGCCCATCGGCTGCACGAAGAAGCCGAGGCTGGAGCGCGGGCCGAAACTCAATAGCGCGATCGCACAGCCGCAGACGATGATGACGAGCGGCGTGCGCCAGCTGCCGGACGTCGGTCGAAGATCCCCGGTGGTAACGGCCATCTTGTCTTCCCCCGCAAACGCTGCGGGGGAACCGCCCCGCGAACGTTACCGGGAGTTAATGCATCTGCATGAAAAGCCCAAGAGCGACCGGAGAAAAATATTCGCTCGCAAGGCAGCTCTGCAGAATCCGAGAGGATGACGAGCGTCATTCCGGGGCATAGCGAACCCGGAATGGAAGGCTGGAGGCGTTATCGCTTGGCGCTGGCCTGCTCGGCCGAGCTCTGGGCGGCTTCGGCGAGTTGCGCCGAGATCTTGGCGGTCTCGGCCGGGTTGCCCCAGCTCGGCGCGTCGCTGCCGTCGCCCCAGGCGCGCGGGCGATAGAAGGTGTGCACGCCGAACTTGTACATCTTCTTCATTTCGCTGACCCAGGACGGCCGCACCCAATAGGCGTGGTAATGGGTCGAGCGATCGACTTCCGGCAGCCACAATTTGCCGTCGAGAATCGCCTTCGAGATCTTCTTGGCGCGGTCCCACATGTCGGGCTCGCGGACGACGTCGGGGATGTTGTCGCAGGCGAAGGTGAACTGGCAGGCGTAGTGGCGGTTCTTGTTCTGGTAGACCACGCCGCACACCGTCTCCGGATATTTGCCGGAGAAGGCGCGGTTCAGCACCACCTGGGCGACCGCGATCTGGCCGCGCACCGCTTCGCCACGCGCTTCGAAATAGACCGCCTCGGCGAGGCACTTCTCCGACTTGGCGCGCGATTTCTCGTCGAACAGGCCGAGCCGTTCCGCCGGCGTCTTGGTGTGCTGGTCGTCGGCGTTGACCTCACCCTTCGGCGCGATGCTCTCGCCCATCTCGCCGGCCTTGACCGGGCCGTCGGCATCGACCGGCAGTGACGCCATCACCTTCAGGTCGGGATCGGGCTGCGCTGCGGGCGCCACGACGACCGGCGCCTCGCCGGGCTGCCAGCGCTCGAGATTCTCGGGCGTGCCGAGCGACGAGCCGAAGAACAGGCTGGCGGTCTTGAATGCGAACGGGTCGCGCGCGTGCGCTGCATCGGCCGGCGGCGCGGCGGCTGGCTTCGTTGGCGCCGGCTTCAGATCATCGAGCGGACTGGCCTCGAGCGACATCGACACGTCGTATTGCTGCGGCGACGGCGTGGCATATTGCGGCAGCGGCGGCGCACGCAGCGCCTCCTGCAATTCGGGATCGAGCGGCGCGTTGTCGGCCGGCGCGGTCGCGGTCTTCATGCCCTTGACCGACGCATTCGATGTCGCGGGATCCTCGTTCGCCGGAGCCGGGTTCGCGGGCTGTGCCGGGTCGGCCTGGTCGGGCCGTCCGACGACGAGACGATCGCCCTTCAGGGTGCGATCGACCTTGGGGAAATCGGATGCCTGGTAGCGCGGCGGTGACGCTGTGATCGGATTGTGCGTCACCGTGCCGGTGACGTCGACGCTCGAACTATCGAGCCGTGCGAGCAGGATTTGCGGATCCTGCGGCGCGGAGGTTCCGATCGGACGGCCGAAACTGTAGGTCGCGACCTGGATGGAGCCGACCGCGGAGGCGAAGACGCGCTTCTGCCAGCGCTCGGCGACGCCGGGCTGCCGGGCCAAAAGCGAGGCAATATCCTGATATCCGAGCTCGGTCGGCATCAAGGCGAAGATGCTGAGACCGAGACCGAAGAGCGCAAGACGTGCGCCCTTCGGCTGGTTACGCGACACAAACATCGTACGCTCACGCAACGCTTACTGAGTGCAATCGAACGCGGTACATCCGCGCAATTCGACCTTTCCCGTTGCTAACTTGTTTAGGTTGCCGCGGAGTTAATCGGCGTTGCCCGCGCGCTACACTCAAGCGATCGCAGTGGTGTCGCGCCTTGCATCACGCGCGTTGGTAAATGCGCCGCGCATGAAAGTCGTAAACAACAGGTCAACGAGGATGGTGAATAAAGTATTGCAAGCCTCCACCGTCATTGCGCGGAGCGCCAGCGACGAGGCAATCCATAAACCGCGTGTGCGGTGAAGTGGATTGCTTCGCTTCGCTCGCAATGACGCCATTTGCTGAGGCACGCGACAAACGAAAATGGCCGGGACTTGGTCCCGGCCATTTGTCGTATCCAAACTGATTGATCGCTCATGCCTGGCTGGCGATCTCCTTGCCGAGCGCGGCCTGGGCCGCGGCGAGACGCGCGATCGGCACGCGATAGGGCGAGCACGAGACGTAATCGAGCCCGACCTCGTGGCAGAACGCCACCGACGCGGGATCGCCGCCATGCTCGCCGCAGATGCCGACCTTGAGGTTCGGCCGGGTCTTGCGGCCGCGCGTCACGCCGATCCTGACCAGCTCGCCGACACCGTCGCGATCGACCGAGATGAACGGATCGATCTCGAGAATGCCTTTGGCGACATAGGTGCCGAGGAAGCTCGCGGCGTCGTCGCGGCTGATGCCATAGGTGGTCTGCGTCAGGTCGTTGGTGCCGAACGAGAAGAACTCCGCGGTCTCCGCCACCTCGCCGGCCATCAGGCAGGCGCGCGGCAATTCGATCATGGTGCCGACCTGGTAGCCGAGCTTGGCGCCGGTTTCCTTCATCACCGCCTTGGCCATGGCATCGATCCGCGCCTTGACCAGATCGAACTCGGCCTTGGTCGCGATCAGCGGCACCATCACCTCGAGACCGACCGGCTTGCCGGTGCGCTTGCCGGCTTCGACCGCCGCCTCGAAGATCGCGCGCGCCTGCATCTCGGCGATTTCAGGATAGGCGATCGCGAGACGGCAGCCGCGGAAGCCGAGCATCGGGTTGAACTCGGACAGTTCGCGGGCGCGGTCGGCGAGCTTGCGCGGATCGGTG
>DASVOL010000214.1:0-2840 GCA_036383375.1 Bradyrhizobium sp.
GATGATCCACGGCTTTGTCATCAACAAATTCCGCGGCGATCCGACGCTGTTCGACGACGGCTACCGTCTGATCGAAGCCCGCACCGCGTGGCGCGGCTTTGGCGTGCTGCCCTGGTTCGCGCGCGCTGGCGAGCTTCCGGCCGAAGACGCGCTCGGGCTCGGCGAGGCGCGCAAGCCCGGCCAGTGCAAGATCGCGTTTCTGGCGCTGTCGCGGATCGCCAATTTCGACGATCTCGATCCGCTGAAGCTCGAGCCTGGTGTCGATCTCGTGATGGTGCGTCCGGGCGAAGCCATCCCTGGCGATGCGCGGCTCGTCATCCTGCCCGGCTCGAAATCGACCCGCGGCGATCTCGCTTTCCTGCGCGCGCAAGGCTGGGACATCGACCTTTTGGCGCATCATCGCCGCGGCGGCCACATCCTCGGCCTGTGCGGCGGCTACCAGATGCTTGGGCAAAGCGTCGCCGATCCCGATGGGATCGAAGGTCTCGCTGGCGAAACGCGCGGGCTCGGGCTGCTCGATGTCACGACTGTCATGACCGAACAGAAGACGCTGACCCGCGTCAGTGCGGTGCATGCTGCGACGGGGCAACCGATCAGCGCCTACGAAATCCACATCGGGCGCACCGACGGCGCGGATCGCGCGCGGCCTTTTTCAATGCTCGGCGGCTCGCCGGAAGGCGCCATGTCGAGCGACGGGCGCGTTCACGGCAGCTATCTGCACGGCCTGTTCACCTCGGACGAATTTCGCAAGGCGTTCCTTGCGCAGCTCGATATCCCCGCGGCGGATCAGCCGTACGGCGCCAGGGTCGAGAGCGCGCTCGACGCGCTTGCCGCGCACATCGAGACCCATCTCGATGTCGAGGGCCTGCTCGCGCTGGCGCGTTAAGCGGATAGTGCGGCAGCAAGGCGTGACCACTCGGTCTCGCTGCCTGGCAAGCCCAAGCGCAGCCATCCCGGCTTCTGCTGGAAAACCCGCGTCCAGATCTGCGCGCGGGCAAGCCTCTCCTGCGCGGCCAGGGCGTTGCCGGTTTCGTAGAGCCGGAACAACGGCGTGCCGCCGAGCAGCGTCCAGCCCTGCGATCGCGCCGCCGTATCGAGCCTGACACCGTCGTCTGCTAGCCGGGCAATCGTCGCAATTGCCCAGTCGCGATCGAGCAAGGCGCGCCGCCCGATTGCGATTGCCGCGCCGGAAACCGGCCACGGTCCCGCCATTGCCGCAAGCGCGGCGACATCCGGCTCGCTGCCGACGGCGAAGCCGAGCCGCAGGCCGGCAAGTCCGTAAAACTTTCCGAACGAGCGCAGGATCAGGAGGCCCGGCTGTCCGGCCTCTCCTGCAAGCGACAATTCGGGTACAGCGTCCGCAAAACTCTCGTCGATCACGAGCCGGCCGACGCGTGGCAGCAGCGCAAGCAGTTCGTCCCGATCATGTTGTCTGCCATCCGGATTGTTCGGATTGACGACGACCGCAATGTCCGCGCCCGCGAGCGCCGCAAGATCGGACACCTCATCGACGTCCCAACCGGCGGCCGACATCATCGCGGCATACTCATTGTAGGTCGGCGCAAGAATCCGCGCCCGCCCGCGCGGCACCAGATGCGGCAGTAACTGGATGGCGGCCTGCGCACCGCCCACTGCCACGATCGGCGCGTCGGTGCGATAGGCGTGCTGTGCGGCGTTGTGCAGCGACCCGATCTCGGACCGCGACGGCAACGCGCTCCATTGCCGTGGCTCGACATCGACATCAGGATACGGCACCCGGTTGATCCCCGTCGACAGGTCAATCCAATCCTCCGCGGCGCCGCCGAAGCGCTGCTGGGCGACGTCGAGATTTCCGCCATGCTCGCGCATCCGCCGCTCCTTCACGCCAGCGCCAGGGCCACGAACGCCGTGGCCAGCAGCATCATGGCGTAACGATAGAGTTTCAGCCCGGTGAGGATATCAGCGGCAGCCGGATCACGCGCCCCCTCGTTCAGCCAGGGCTCATCCGCGATGTGACCGTGATAGATGCGGGGCCCGCTGAGCCGCACGGCGAGCGCGCCGGCCATCGCCGCTTCCGGCCATCCGGCATTCGGCGAGCGATGGCGCCGCGCATTGCGCAGCATGCACGACCAGGCCTGCGAACGATGCGGGGCAAGCAGCACGAACAGAAGACCGGTCAGCCGCGCCGGAATGAGATTAGCGAGATCGTCGATCCGGGCAGCGGCCCAGCCGAACGCCTCGTGCCGTTCGGTGCGATGGCCGATCATCGAATCCAGCGTGTTGATCGCCTTGTAGCCAAGGATTCCCGGCAGGCCGAACAGCGCGCCCCAGAACACCGGCGCCACGATGCCGTCGGAGGCATTCTCGGCGAGGCTCTCGATGGTCGCGCGCGCGATGCCGGCGTCGTCAAGGGTTGCCGGATCGCGTCCGACGATCTGCGCGACCGCCGCACGCGCGGCCGCGATGTCGCCGGACACAAGCGGAAGTGCGACCGCGGCGACATGATCATGCAACGAGCGCAGCGCCACCAGCGGCCACGCCAAAACACCGACAAGGACGACGTGAACCCATCCGGATGGGAGCAAAGACTGCACAGCCCAACCGAGCGCCGTCGCGAGCGCGATCACCAGGATGGCGGCCGCAACACCGGCGATGCGCCGAAACGCCGGCGGATCGGAGGCCCGGTTCCAGGCGGTATCGACGAGATGGATCAGCCGGCCGAGCCAGGTCACGGGATGGCCGATGCGGGCAAACAGCCAGGCCGGCCAGCCGATCAAGGCGTCCACAGCCATCGCCACCGCCATCGCTCCTGCAAAACCCACGCACCTCTCCTCACCGCGATCCCCCTGATGCGCAAGACG
>DASVOL010000215.1:0-8168 GCA_036383375.1 Bradyrhizobium sp.
GTGCCGCGGTCGCCGTGGGATTGTCGAGTGCGGCCTTGATGGCGTCGGCCATGGCGCCGGCATTGCTGGGCGCGAACAGCGCGTCGGTGTGCGTGTCGAAGATCTCCGGGATGCCGCCGACATTGGCGGCGATCATCGGAACACCGGCCGCGCCGGCCTCGATCACCACATAGGGCATCGAATCGCCCCGCGAGGGAACCACCAGAACGCTGCCCTTCGAGAAGCCGTAGCGCGCCTTGACGTGACCGATGAAGCGAACGGCATCGCCGAGCGACAGCCGCTTCACCTGCTCCTTGAGCCGCTCGAACTCCTCGCCGTCGCCACCGAGCGTCAGCGTCACCGGCTTGCCTTCGGCGCGCAGTTTCGCCACCGCATCGATCAGGAGGTCGGCGCCCTTGATGCGCCGGAATTCGCCGACATAGGCGACGTCGGAGGCGTCGTCGGCCTTGGCAACCGGTTCGAATTCCTCCGACGTGACGCCGTTGAAGACGCAGCGGACGAGGCCTGAGGGCTTGCCCACGGTGCGCTGATAAGTGTCGCGGGCAAACGCGCTCTCGAACAGGAACAGGTCGGTGCTGTTCATCAGCGTGCGCTCGAGCTGGCTGTAGAAGCGGCCCTTCCAGGTGTCGAGCGGATAGTGCAGTGAACCGCCGTGCGGCGTGTAGACCCGGATCACCTTGTCCGATCGCCGCCGCAGCCGGACATAGGCGCCGGCCTTGGCGCCATGACCATGCACGACATCGGGTTTCAGCTTCCGGATCAGGCCGGCGATATGCGCCCAGACCATGAAGTCGGCGAAGCGCGGCTCGCGGCGGATAGCCACCCGGTGGACGCCCAGCTTGAGGCGCGGTTCGATCTCGGCGAGGACCGCATCAGCCCGCGTGCCGCCGGTCAGGCTGTCGGCGACGATGCCGACATGGTGGCCGCGTTCGATCTGGCCGTTGGCGACATCGAGGATGTGACGGATGATGCCGCCGACCGGGGCGCGGACGACGTGCAGGATGCGGAGCGGCCGTTCCTGATTTTGATCCTGTGCCATCGATCAGAACCAGCGTTCGCCGACGAAGACGGTGTCGCCGGGCCCGATCGGCGTGCCCAGAGGAGCGACGAAGCGGCCGGCGCCCGCTGCGTCGGTATGGGTGAGGGTGACCTGGTCGCGCTGGGCGCGCGGCGAGAAGCCGCCGGCGATCGCCACGGCGCTCTCGACCGTCATGTTGGGCACGTAGGGATATTGGCCGGGCGCCTGAACTTCGCCGAGGATGAAGAATGGCCGGTAGGATTCGATCTCGACCGCCACCGAAGGCTCGCGGATGAAGCCGTTGCGCAGCCGTGCGGTGATCTCGGCGGCTAGCCCGGCCGGCGTCCGGCCGCGCGCCGGCACCGAGCCGATCAGCGGCATGGTGATCGCGCCGGCTGCATCGATCGCATAGGAATTGGTCAGGCCTTCCTGGCCATAGACCACGACGCGAAGCCTGTCGCCGGGGCCGAGATTATAAGCCTCGCGCGCCGGCGCGGGGTCGGCATAGGCCACGGCCATCGGCGCGGGCGCAGCAAAGGCTGGCTGCCCATACGCCATCGAATCGAGGGCGGGGTCACCGGCAATCGGCGACGTCCGGCCCATGCAGCCCGATAGCGCGAGCGCAGCAATCAGACAAACGAGGGGAGCGCGCAGGTCGCGCATGTGAGGAATCCCGCAACAATACCGGCGTCGATTAACGGCACTCATGGTTAACAAACGATGACGGAGCGGTGGTGGCCGCCGCATCCGGCAACTCCGCCGATTAACCCAGCAGCAACCTTAATGGACTGTAATCGCCGCCATTGAGATGGAATCGCGGCGTCCGCGGGAGTTCGTTATGCGTTTTGCATTCTGGCGTAGAGGCGAGGAAAAGGCCGCAGTGCAACGGGCGTTGCCGAAGTCTGCGCCGGTTGCCGCCGAAGCCATTGCGAGGCCGGCCTCGCCGATGTCAGCTCCCGACAAGCCGGCGCGTCCGGCCGAGACGACGGATCTCGATCTGCATGTGCTTGGACGTGCGCTGGCGCGCAAGCGAAGCTGGATCATCGTGCCGACCGTGCTCGTGTTTGCGGTGTCGCTTGCCGCCGTCAACGTCGTGACGCCGCGCTACAAGTCGGAAGCGCGAATCCTGATCGACAATCGCGAGAATGCCTTCTTGCGCCCGAACGGCGAGCGCGACCTCGAGCGCACCTCGCTCGACGCCGAGGCGGTGACGAGCCAGGTGCAACTGCTGCTGTCGCGCGATCTCGCCCGTGACATCATCAAGAAGAACAAGCTCGCCGAGCGCCCCGAGTTCGATCCGGTGCTGCGGGGCTTTTCGCCGCTGAAGTCGCTGCTGGCGCTGTTCGGCATCGGCCGTGACCCGTTCAGCCTGACGCCGGAAGAGCGGGTGCTCGATTCCTATTACGAGCGCTTCCAGGCCTATGCGGTCGACAAGTCGCGCGTCATGGTGATCGAATTCCAGTCGGAGGATCCCGAGCTTGCGGCGCGCGTCGCCAACTCGATTGCCGACGGTTATCTGGTGTTGCAGCAGGCGGCGCGGCAGGACCAGGCCAAGTCCGCCAGCACCTGGCTGCTGGGCGAGATCGACAAGCTGCGCAGCAAGGTCGCGGACGCGGATTCGCGGGTCGAGGAATTCCGCTCGAAGTCGAGCCTGTTCGTCGGCACCAACAATATCCCATTGTCGAACCAGCAGATGGGCGAGCTGAACACACAGCTCAACAATGCCCGTGCGCTGAAGGCTGATGCCGAGACCAAGGCGCGGCTGATCCGCGAGATGCTTCAGGGCGGCAAGCCGATCGAGGCCTCGGAAGTGCTCAATTCCGAACTGATCCGCCGGCTCGCCGAGCAGCGCGGCACGCTGCGCGCGCAGCTCGCCGAGCAGTCGTCGACGCTGCTCGACAACCATCCGCGCATCAAGGAATTGAAGGCGCAGATCGCCGACCTCGACCGCCAATTGCGCGAGGAAGCCGGCAAGATTTCGCGCTCGCTGGACAACGATGCCCGCGTCGCCGATGCCCGCGTCCAGGCGCAGCAGGCGGGCCTGGACCAGTCGAAGAGGCAGGCGTCGTCGAGCAACAGCCAGGACGTGCAGCTCCGCGGGCTGGAGCGTGAAGCCAAGGCGCAGCGCGATCTGCTGGAAGCCTATCTGGCGAAGTATCGCGAGGCGACCGCGCGCGAGAACATCGAGGCGGCGCCGACCGACGGGCGCATCATCTCCCGCGCCACGGTCTCGAACACGCCGGCCTATCCGAAGAAGCTGCCGATCGTGCTGATCGCGACACTGGCTACGCTGCTGCTGTCGTCCGGCATCATCATCACCGGCGAACTCCTCCGCATCTCGGCGCCGGGCGCGGTGGGCCGTGCCTTCGCGCCCGCCGCCGCCGTGATCCGGCGCCGCGAGCCGGTCATGGAGACAGCAATTGTCGACGAGCCGCCGCTGACGCTGCCGCCCGAACCTGAGATCGCATCTCCGCTCGCACCCAGCCTGTCGCCCGACCCCGATCTGAGGCCCGAACCCGCAGTCGCATATGAGCCCGTCGTCAACGATCCGCAGCCGGCGCCCGCCCGGACGGCCAACGAGATCGATGAGCTGGCCGAGCGTCTGGTCGCGGCCGGTCCCGCCGCCCACAAGGTCACGGTGCTCGGCCCAGCCGCCGGCGAGAGCGTGACGCTGACCGCGCTGACGCTGGCCCGTCTGATGGCGCGCCAGGCCAAGGTCGTGGTGGTCGATCTCGT
Source organism: Bradyrhizobium sp. (assembly GCA_036383375.1). Classification (GTDB taxonomy): domain Bacteria; phylum Pseudomonadota; class Alphaproteobacteria; order Rhizobiales; family Xanthobacteraceae; genus Bradyrhizobium. The sequence continues at coordinate 3,755 of DASVOL010000215.1, forward strand.
CGCGTCGTCACCCGCGCTGACGGCAGCGACCGTCGATTCCGGTGCGCCCGGCCTTGCCGAGTTGATGCAGGGTGAGGCGACGTTCGCACAGATCATCACCAAAGATCGGCAGTCGCGGGTTCAGATCGTCAGCGCCGGGCGTCCGGGCTTCGACCGCGCGCATCTGCAATCGCCGCGGCTGGCGCTCGCGATCGACGCGCTGCTCCGGGTCTACGACCACGTGCTGCTCGACGCCGGCACGGCCGTCGACCTGCCGGCCGAGCTGTTGACCGCAAAGGCGCAGGCGGTCGTCGTGCCCGACGCAGCAATGGCGCAGGATGCCCGCCGCTCGATGGTCGATCAGCTCAGGGCTGTCGGCTTCTCCGAAGTGACGATGCTGAGCAAGCCCTGCGCGCCGTCCGAAACGGTCGTGGCGGGTCCGCGCGTCGTGGCGGCCTGAGCCGAATTTTAGTGCGCCAGCATCGGCTCGCGCGCGGCCCGCTCGAGCACCGGATCGATCCGCAGCCGGATCGTGACGAGGGCGCCGATCAAGCCGACGACTGCGAGCAGCAGCAGGCCTGCGGTGAAGCCTCCGGTCAGGTCCTTCAGATAGCCCATCGCGAACGGGCCGGCGAAGCCTGAAAGATTGCCGAGCGAGTTGATCGCGGCAATGCCGGCCGCGGCCGAGGCGCCGTTCAGGATGCTGGCCGGCATCGGCCAGAACATCGGCGGCACCGCCGAAACGCCGATCTGCGCGATGCAGAGCAGTCCGATGATCAGCACGGGACTGGAGACCAGTCCGGCGAGGCCGATGCCGACGGCGGCGAGCACGAGTGCGCCGGCGACATGGTAGCGCCGCTCACCGGTCTTGTCGGAATGGCGGCCGAGCAGCACCATGCCGACGGCGCCGAACACGAAGGGCAGCGCCGCGATGAATCCGGTCTGGGTGTCGGTGACGCCAAACGCCTTGATGATGGTGGGCAGGAAGAACGCGACGCCGTAGCTGGCGGCGTTGAGGCAGAAGTAGACGAGGGCGCAAGCCAGCACGCGCGAATCGGTCAGCGATTGCATGACCGAGATGTGCTCCACGGCTTCCTTCTTCTGCCGCTCGATCTCAAGGGTGTTCTGCACCCATTTGATCTCGTCGGGTTGCAGCCAGCTCGCCTGACGCGGGAAGTCCGGCAGCATCGCCAGGACGGCAAAGCCGACCAGCACCGACGGCAGCGCTTCGCAGATGAACAGCCACTGCCACCCGGTCAGACCGCCTCCGGACAGGTTGAGCAGCAGGCCCGAGATCGGCGCCCCGATGATGCTCGAGATCGGGATCGCGAGCATGAACAGGCTGATGACGCGGGCCCGATAGATCGTCGGGACCCAGAGCGTCAGATAGAAGATGATGCCAGGGAAGAAGCCGGCCTCGCAGGCGCCGAGCAGCAGGCGCAGGAAGTAGAAGATCCATTCGCTCGAGAGACCGCTCGCCGCGGACATCTGCGGGATGAACGCGAATGCCGCCGAGACGATGCCCCAGCTGATCATGATGCGGGCGATCCAGCGCCGCGCGCCGAACCGTTCCAGAAGGATGTTGGAAGGCACTTCGAAGAAGAAGTAGCCGACGAAGAACAGGCCGGCGCCGAGCCCGTAGGCGGCTTCGCTGAGGCCAAGCGCCGTGTTCATGTGCAGCTTGGCGAAGCCGACATTGACGCGATCGAGATAGGCTACGAAGTAACACAGGATGAGGAACGGAATCAGCCGCCGCATCATCTTTCCGATCGCGCGCTTCTCGACATCGTCGGTCATCGTTCCCATCCCTTCGGCTTTTCGATTCTGTATGCGGATAGCCGTGCTGTCCGGGGTGGGTACACCCGCAGCGGTCCATCGGCTTGTTCTTGCAAGTCTCCTTGCAATCGTTGCATTCATTGTTGTGTAATCGACGGCCGCAAGACTAATGGCATTTGGGAATGGAGCCACGGCGAAACTGTCATGATGCACCGCGGTATAAACGCGGGAACCCTGGAGCGTTTTCCAGCGAAGCGGATGCCGGTTCGCGGCAGGAAAGCGCGTCAAGCTAGAGTCAAGAGCCAGGATGGTGGCGGGCCGTGATCAATAATCTGAAATTGCGCCAGTTGCGCCTGCTGGTCGCGCTCGACAGCGAGCGCAAGCTGCAGCTGGCCGCCGAGCGGCTCAACATCACCCAGTCGGCGGCATCCAAGATGCTGGCCGAGATCGAGGCCGTGGCGCGGGTTCCGTTGTTCGAGCGGACGGCGCGCGGCGTCGAGCCGACCGCCTATGGCTCGATCCTGATCCGCGGCGGCAGGAGCGTGCTGGCCGACCTCGACCGGGTCACCAATGAATTCGCCGGTTACCGGTCCGGCGAGCTCGGCACCGTCTCGGTCGGAACGGTCGCCAAGCCCAGCATCGACCTCGTCGTCGACGTCATGCAGTACCTCGGCGAGAAGCTGCATCGGGTCAATATTTCACTCGATGTCAGCACCAGTCCGCCGCTGGTCGCGCGGCTGCTCGCGCTTGAGCTCGATTTCGTCGTTGCGCGAATTCCCGCCGGCGTCGATCCCGGACAGTTCGACTATCACGAGATCGGCGCCGAGCAGGCCGGCCTGCTGGTCCGCGCCGAGCATCCGCTGGCCGCGCTCGACAGCGTCAATCTGGAAGACACGGTCGACCTGCAATGGATTTGCCAGCCGCGGGAATCCTTCATGCGCCAGGCGCTCGAGCGGCTGTTCTACAGCCGGGGCATTGCGCCGCCGCAGCGCATGATCAACACCGAATCCTTCTCCGCCTCGATCGGAATTGCCGCAGGGATCGACGCGATCGTGCCGGTGCCCCTCTTGATCTTCGATCTGCTCGATCCGCAGCGCTTCAAGATGCTGCGCATCCGCGACCAGCTGATGCTCGAGAGTTACGGGCTGATCAAGCTGCGCAAGCGGGCGCTGTCGCCGGCTGCGATGCTGGTGTTCGATGCGATGATGCGGCTTGGCGTCGAGAGCGGACGGCAGCCGTCCGACGGCGCCATCTAGCGTCGCCCTGCGAGCGTTCTCAGCGGAACATGCTGCGCAGGTTCTGCGCGATCTCGAACAGCGCCGGATTTTGCTTCACGGCGCGCTTGGCGCGACTGATGGCCGCCAGCGCGCTTGCCGCCGGCTTGCCGCGCAAGCTGAGCGGAACGAAGCTGTCGACGATCGCTTCGTCGTCCTTGCAGAACAGCCGCTTGTACTCGTCCGAGCCGATGCCGAGGTCAAGGGCGCGGTAGTTCAGGCCGGCATGACGATCGATGATGTCGCGCATCAGGATCAGGCCAGGGCTGTACTTGGAATTGGCCGACATCGTGTAGGTGTTGAACATCATCGAGAACCGATGACCGTCGGAGACGCCGGCGTAGATCGCAATCACTTCCTCGTCGCACTCCAGCGCGTGGATGTCGATCGCGTAGCCTTGGCCGTCGGCGCGCGGCGCGAGGCAGGCGCTGCGAATGAACTGCTCGACACCAGGCTCGGCAAATACGTCGGGCAGTTTCTGCTCGGCCATGCGCTGCGGTTTGACGCGGAAGAACCAGTCGAGCAGGCGGCAGACGTCGGCGCTGTCGGCCGCGACATGATAGCGATAGCCGGGCAGCGCCTGCAGCTTGCGCTCCTTGCCCTTGAGGCGGCGGCGGAACGAATTGCTGATCAGTGCCGCGGGCGCAGCGCCGGGCTCGATCATCAGCAGCGGACAATCGTTCACCGAAGCCTGGTGCGGCAGCAACGCCAGCGGATTGGGCTGGTCCTGCCAGCGCAGCGGCTGCTGGCACAGCACGAGCGCATCGACGCGGGACCGCTCGGCAATCGAGCTCATCAGCGCCGTGATGTCGGCTTCGGTTGCGTTGGCGGCGAAGTCCTTGTCGTACAGCGCCATGTTGAAGGTCGCATGTTTGCCGCCCATGAAGCTCGCGCAGCTCGCACCGAGGCGCTGCTCGACGGCAAGCGGCAGCAGCAGCAGCGGACGGCGTTCGCTGTCATGGGCCACGACGACGAAGGGCCGTAGGCCCTCGCGCTCGCCGACCTGGCGTTGCCAGTTGGCGAGGAAATCGAAGCGCTGATAGGGCGTGTAGCTGTGTTGCGGTGTCTCGAGACTGCGCCAGGTCGCCTCGGCGGCAGCGAGATCATGAAAGATGTCGACGCCGGCAACGCGAATTGCGTTCGGCCATGGTCGCGTCCCCGCCGTCTGGCCTTCAACTGCCGCCGCCATGATCATCTCGGAACCCAAATTTTTTAAGGTATTAATTTACAGGTCTCGGCTGCGGCCGACCTTCGCAGGGAAATGTCAACAAAGAGTAATAACAATGCTCCGGCGGTGGGTGGGAACCGCCGGGCAGAGGCGGGGATCTTGGCGCCGGACAACAGGATTTTGCGGCGGGCCCGGATGGAGCTCGCCTATTTCAGCG
>DASVOL010000216.1:0-1769 GCA_036383375.1 Bradyrhizobium sp.
TCCGGCTCGGGCATCGCGGTGACGCCGATATAGGAACCGGCCTTGATCTCCGACAGATCGGTCTTGGCGACGCCGAACACCGCGACGTTGTCGGTGGTGCGCACCTTCATGTCGGCGCCGTCGCGCGACTTGATCGACAGCATCGCGCCGTCGACGGCCTCGATGGTGCCGCGGATGCGCACCACCGGCGGCTGCTGGGCGGATGCGGCTGAAGTGAAGGCAGCGAGAAGCAATGCGGCGAACAGCGTCGATTTCGGCATGGTGTCCCTCATGGGTTTGGCTGGCGAATCAGGGAACACCGTGGAGTTGAAGGTATTCCGTGCGGCTACCTCTCTTTGGCGCGGAGACGGCACGCACGACAGCTACGGGCCGGATGAGCATGCTGTTACTGCGGTAACGGACAGGTGATGTTGCGCTCTCTTCCCTTCTCCCCTTGTGGGAGAAGGTGGCGCGGACGCAGTCCGCGACGGATGAGGGGTCTCTATCCGCGGAGACAGACCCCTCACCCGGCTTCATCTCGCTCCGCTCGTTTTCGCCACCCTCTCCCACAAGGGGAGAGGGTATGACGCGTCACATCGGCGGCGTCAGCCCGTCACGGCCGACGCTGACGCGGTCGGTCTCAAACGAGCCGTCAGGCAGCTTCTTCATGAAGGCGATGACCTTGGCGCCGGCCTTGAGGTCCGCCTTGTCGCCGGGAACATAGGTCACGACAGGCGTGTCGGGCGTGACCTGCACCTTCTTCTCGCCGTCCTTGTACTTGACCAGCAATGTATGACCGTCATTGCCGACGACGGATTCCGCGACGGTGGCGTTGGTCATGCTGCTGTTCGGCTTCAGATCATACGGCCGCGAACCTTCGCCGGTGCCGCGCATGTTTTCCGGAAAGACATGCACCTCGACCGCCTTCGGCACGCCATCGGGGCCCGGCACCGTGGTCGTACCGATGAAGGAACCGACCTTGATGTCGGCCAGGCCGATCTTGGTGAGGCCGAGCACCATCATATTGCCCGCCATGTGCAGCTTGACGTCCTCGCCGCTGCGTGACTTCACCGCGAGCGTCTCGCCATCGACGCTCTCGACGGTTCCGCGCACCCGTGTCGGCGTCGGCGGCTGCTGCGCAAGCGCATAGAGCGTAGACGCCGTCACCATCGCGAGCGCAATGAACGGACGAATGACATGGGAACGGCTGGCAGGCATGGGGATCTCCGGGAGGGAACGCGGGGGACTAACATGAGACACCGCTCCGGAGACGCTATTCCAGGCCTCAAGTCTTTGTGAGATCGGCCTCGACAAGCGCGCGCAATTCGGCCGTGACCTGCGGGCGCTGTCCGAACCACAATTCGAAACCGCGCACCGCCTGATGCAGCAGCATGCCGAGGCCGTCGGCGGTCTTCAGGCCACGCGCCTCGGCTGCGGCGAGCAGCGGCGTCACCAGCGGCACATAGACAATATCGGAAACAACCGCATTTTGCGGCAGCAACCGCACATCGACCTCGAGCGCGGGCTGGCCATGCTGGCCGAGCGACGTGGCGTTCACCAGCAGCCCTGCGCGCGGCAGCAGCTCGCCGACCGTGTCCCACGTCGCGGGATGAACGCGTGCGCCGAACTGTTCGGCCAGCGCACGGGCTCGGTCGATGGTGCGGTTGACCAGATGCACGCGCGCGATCCCACGTTCGATCAGGCCGAACACCACCGCACGCGACGCGCCGCCGGCGCCGAGCACCAGCGCGTCCTCGGTCTTGTCCCAGCCGGGCGCGCAGGCGTCGAGA
>DASVOL010000217.1:0-7222 GCA_036383375.1 Bradyrhizobium sp.
CGCCGCTGCTCAGCGGATCCGCACCAGCTCGATATCGAAATCGCCGGTGACGGCGGTCTCGATCTGACAGCGCGAGATCCCGATATCGCGCAGCGTCCGGTCATCGAGCTGGCGCAGCGTCTTGATCGCCTCGCGGCGCACCCAATAGGTCGCGAGTGCATCGCCCGACATTCGGAGCACTCGGAGCAATCCGCTTATCATACTGGACCGTGCGGGCGATTCCGCGGCTGAATATATCGTCGTCATTGTCGTCTCCTTCGAGGCCCAAACGGCAAAGCTATGCCGTTGACACAAATGCCGTTTCAGCACCTGTGCCGTTGAGACCTCGGATCGCTTGCGCGTTCTTCGGTGCAATCATGGGCTTGTTCGCTCTTAAATGATCCGGTACATTGCTCGGAGCAAGTAAAACATTGCTCTCGGTGCAATAATGTCGAGGTTCGAATATCTGAAGCTGGCGGATGCGGTGGCCGCCGAGATCGCCAGCGGCGCGCTGAAGGCGGGCGACCGCCTGCCGCCGCAGCGCCATTTCGCCTATGACCGCAACATCGCGGTCTCGACTGCGAGCCGGGTCTATACCGAGCTGTTGAGGCGGGGGCTGGTGGTCGGTGAAGTCGGCCGCGGCACCTTCGTGTCCGGCGAAGCGCGCCGCGGCATCGCCGCTCCACCCGAACCGCGCGGCGCGCGCATCGACCTCGAATTCAATTATCCGCTGCTGCCGCATCAGGCGACGATGATCGCCAAGAGCCTCGAAGGGCTGGAACGGCCCGAGGTGCTCGAGGGCGCGCTGCGGCCCGCGACCAGTTTCGGCACGCGGGCGGCGCGCACGATCTCGGCGGAATTCCTGGCGCGCAAGAGCTGGGCGCCGAATCCCGACCAGATCGTGTTCACCGCCAATGGCCGGCAATGCATCGCCTCCGCGCTCGCCGCCGTCGTACCGCCGGGCGGACGCTGCGGCGTCGAGGCCCTGACCTATCCGTTCGTGAAGGGTATTGCGGCACGGCTCGGCATCGCGCTGGTGCCGCTTGCGATGGACGAGCACGGCGTGCGCCCCGACGCGGTGCAGAAGGCGCACCGCGAGGCGCATCTGTCCGCGCTCTACATCCAGCCCACGATCCAGAACCCGCTCAGCATCACGATGCCGGCCGAACGCCGCGCCGAGCTGTTGCGCGTGGTGGAGAAGCTCGGCCTCATCGTCATCGAGGATGGCGTCTACGGATTCCTCGACGATGAGGTGCCGCTGGCCGCGCTCGCGCCGGACAGCTGCATCGTGCTCGACAGTCTGTCGAAGAAAGTCGCGCCCGGCCTCGCGCTCGGCTTCATCGTCCCGCCGCCGCGGCTGCGCGAAAACGTCATGGCCGCGGTACGCTCGGGCGGCTGGACCGCGTCGGGCTACGCCTTCGCCGCGGGGCAGCGGCTGATGGCCGACGGCACCGCCGCCGAACTGTCACGGCTGAAGCGGATCGACGCCGGCCGCCGTCAGCAGATCGCGGCCAAGCATCTGGCCGACTTCGAGATCCAGACCAATCCGAAATCCTATCATCTGTGGCTGACCTTGCCGCCGCACTGGCGCTCGCAAACCCTGGTCGCGGCCGCGGCGCGGCGCGACATCGCGCTGACGCCATCGACCACCTTCGCGGCCACGCCGGGGCATGCGCCCAATGCGGTGCGGCTCGCGCTTGCCGCCCCGCCGATGGAGCAACTCGACATCGGCCTGCGCACATTGGCGGGAATGCTGAGCGCGACCGAAGAGGATTTTGATTCGACGGAGTGACAACGCATCTGCACGCGAGGTACCGGCCTTCCCTCCGTCCGCGGCAGTCCGGCGAACACTCTCACCCCCCAATTCTTATCGAGCAGGATAGCTTCATCTCAGTCATCAGCGCCCCGTAAGTCCCCCGTCAGCGGCTGAAGGTAACGTCGCGCAAAGGGGGTCTCTGATGGGCGACTGGCTGGTAAGCGGCGCAACAGTCCAGAATTGGATACTGGTCGCGCTCGCGATCACAGCCCTTGCGGCGGCCTATTCCTGGTGGTCGAAGCGCTAGGCTTCAAAAACCACAGGCCGCATAGGTCTTTCGCGCGAGACGAAAATGCGCGCCGTCGGCGACGAAGTCGACGTCCAGGCACTGGTTGCCTCTGCGATATTCCCCGATCACGCCGCACTGCAGATATTCGAGGTTGATCCGCCAGCGCTTTTCCTGCGGTGAGTAGGTCGCAAAGTCGTGCTGCGCGACAGGCGGGCCCTTGCAAATTCCGGCGACGTATTGCCGCACATCGAGCGGCAAAGCATCGACGTGATTGGGATCAAGCGGATCATGCTTGTTGCCGACGCTGCCGCCCTTGGAAAGCGCCGGGGGGATGCTCAAGAGCACAAGGCATAAAGCCAGAAGGGGGGTCCGGATTGTCATCTGACACTCCAGCTAAAAGCAAATCAGGTGCCGAGCTTACAGCGCGTGGCTTACAGCCCCCTTACAGTCCGACCGCGAGCGTTGCCTTCAGGCAGCCGGCCACTCCGCGATGAATCCCCTCGCCCTGTACGGCTCGATCTTGTCCCATTCGCTCAGGACCCGGCGGCGAAACTCGGGAATGGTGTGCCAGTGCGTACGCGGCACCGCAAAATGATCCACCGTCACCAGCATCTTCTCGACCTCCGGCCAGTGCCGGTGCAGCGTCATCGGATAGCGCCGCGCGGTCCAGCTGTTGCCGAGGCAGATCACGCTCCTGACATTGCCGAGCCCGAGCGCCGCGTCGATCACCGGCAGCGAGAAGATCACGTTCTCGCCGGTGTTCTGCGCGCGATGCTCCTCGAGGATCCGCTCTGCGGGCACGCCGCCGGCGACCATCGCAGCCTTGATGATCTCGCATTCCGAGCGGTCATCGCCCGGCGTCACGCCGCCGCTCACGATCGACCAGCGCGCAAAGCCGTCGCGCCAGAGCCGGACCGCCGCCTCGACCCGCCCGGCAACATCGCCGCGTGTGCCGAACACGAACAGCAGATCGGCGGGCTTGAGCGGCGTCTCGATCAGGTGCCGGGCATTGATCGCGGCGATCTCCTCGCGCGACGGCATCCGCAAACTTCGATCGTCCATGCCCCTGCTCGCTCCGCCGGCCACACCATGCGCCGACGATGCCGCGCGCGGACGACCGCACGAAGTCACATTTCATTGCGCTTGATTGCGCACCGGCTTCGGCAACAGCGCATCGGGCAATTGATCGAAGCCGTAGCGCCGCGGGCGATTGCGTGTGACGAAGCCGCCGACCTGCCAGGCGAACAGCGCGGCGAAGCCGACCAGGAACAGCGCACCCATCCAGTTCGCAGCCAGCAGCGCCATCACCAGCAATCCGGTCATTGCCACCGCAAGCCACGCCAGCAGCGCCAGCGCGGCGGTATATGTCTTCGGCCCGAGGCCTCCGACCAGCCTCGCCGTGCTGCCCGCCGCCTGCATCCGGCGATGCAGCTCGACGATGAAGTCGCGGTAGAGATGTCCTTGCGGTGCGACCAGCGTCGCGGTCTGCCAGGTGGTCGACAGGATCGCGATCCGCCCGCCTTTGGCGTTGTCGATGTCGGCGCGAAACCGCTGCTGCTGCATCGAGACCGGACGGTAGGACAGCTTGACGGCGGAGATGTCTTTGTAATCCCACACGCCCGACCTGCCGGCGATCCGCCACGACAGCCCGGCCCCGGTCAGCTCGAATTGGTGAGCCGAGCCGACCAAGGAGGCCTTGTAGGCATAGTGCAGCGGCGAACCCTCGCCTGCCTCAGACCGGTCCTGCAACGTTGTTGGCAATCGGCCGTTCCACCTGTTCGGACGCATCCGCGCGCTTGCATGGGATGTCGCGCCTATCCTACAAGCGAGCCATGCCCGAGACGACCTATTTTCCGCGTTACCTCATCCTCGGCGGCGCGATGATATCCGGCGTGCTGCTGGCGCTTGCCGTGCACATGCTCGGCGCGCGCTACGGGCTCGATCTTGGCGGCCTGTGGCGCTCCGATACCCACGAGTTCATGCCGGCAGGCGCGGCGATCGCCTGGTGGCTGATCGCGAGCGTCGGGTTTTCGGGCGGCTATTTCACCGCCAATCTGATGCACAGCGCGGCGGCCGGCCAGATCCCGCAGCGGATGCGGCAGTTCCTGATCGTCGTCGGCGTGCTGATGCTGGCCGGCGCCGGCCAGGCCGCGTCGGCGCCGAGCACGGGCTCGACCATTTCCGCCGTGCTCGCCGGTCTCGCCGCGCTATGCCTCGGCGCGGTGATGGCGTTCTGCGGCGCCTATTTTGCCCAGCGCAGGAGCTAGGCGACCGACCGTTCCGGCGCCCGGCGCAACATCTTGGCGACGTCAGCCGCCGGCCGCGGCGGGCTGAACAGATAGCCCTGCGCCTGCGTGCAGCCTTCCTGACGCAGCAGGTCGAACTGGGTATCGGTCTCGACCCCCTCGGCGGTGGTGACGATGCCGAGGCTCTTGCCGAGACCGGTGACGGCGCGCACGATCGCCATCGAGTCCTCGCGCGTCGCAAGGTCGGTCACGAAGGAACGGTCGATCTTGATCTTGTCGAACGGGAAGCTGCGCAGATAGCTCAGCGAGGAATAGCCGGTGCCGAAATCGTCCAGCGAGATCCGGACGCCGAAACCGCGCAGCTCATGCAGCACCGCGAGCGTCGCCTCGCTGTTCTGCAACAGCACCGATTCGGTGATCTCGAGCTCGAGCCGATCCGCCGACAGGCCGGACGCCTGCAGCGCCGCCTTCACCGACGACACCAGGTTTGGATTCTTGAACTGCACCGGAGACAGGTTGACGGCGACCGCGATGTCCGCAGGCCATCTCACGGCCTCCGCGCAGGCCTTGCGCAGCACGATCTCGCCCAGCGGAACGATCAGCCCGGTTTCCTCGGCGACCGGAATGAAATTGTTCGGCGCGATCAGCCCGCGCAGCGAATGATTCCAGCGCGCCAGCGCCTCGAAGGCGACGACCCGGTCGCCCACGACATCGCGGATCGGCTGATAATAGACCTCGAACTCGTCGCGCTGCAGCGCGAGCCGCAGGTCACGCTCGAGCAGGCGGCGCGCCTGCGCACGCGCATCCATCCCGGTCTCGAAGAACCGGTAGGTGCCGCGACCGTCGGCCTTGGCGCGGTACAGCGCGAGATCCGCCTTTTGCAGCAGTTCGTCGGGATCCTTGCCGTCCTCGGGCGCGAGCGAGATGCCGATGCTGACGCCGATCACGAGCTGATGGCCCCCGATCTCATAGGGTGCGGCGATCCGTTCGACCACGGCGCTTGCCAGCGACGACACCACCGACGGCTCGCAGTTGCTGCAGAACTGCACGATGGCGAATTCGTCGCCGCCGAGCCGCGCCACGGTGTCGTGCTCGGTCACGCATTCGCCGAGCCGGCGCGCGACCTCGCGCAGCAGCGCATCGCCGATCGGATGACCGAGCGTGTCGTTGATCTCCTTGAAATGATCGAGATCGAGGCAGAGCACCGCCAGCTGGTCGGAGCGCTTGGCCAGTCTCGAAGCCTTCTCGAGCTGCTCGCGGAACAGCGTCCGGTTCGGCAAATTGGTCAGCGCGTCATGCCGCGCCATGTGTGAAATCTGTTCCTGGGCCTGCTGCCATTCGGTGATGTCTTCGAAGGTCGCGACCCAGCCGCCGCCCTTCATCGGCTGATCGACGACACGAATCGCGCGCTCGTTGCGGCTGACGATCCGCGTCGTGCTGTGGCCGGCCTTTGCCTCGGCGACGAGCGCGTTGCAGAATTCCTCGGGATCGCCGTCCCACTCACCGATCGCATGGAGGTCCTGCAGCACGTCGATCAAGAGCCGTCCCTGCAGCGGCACGCGATTGCGTCCCATGATCTCGCTGTAGCGCTCGTTGAACAGCATGATGCGGCCATCGACGTCGAACATACACAGTCCCTGCGACATGTTCTCGAGCGCGGTATCCAGCACCATCTTCTGCTTGTGCAGCTCGGTCTTGGCGCGACGATCGAGGATGGAGGCGATCAGCGAGAGGCCGAGGATCGCGAACGCCGCAACCGCGGTCATGAAGGAGAGCACGCGCGGCGAGACTGTAAGTCCGTCGGGAATGATGGTCGGATCCGGGACCAGCGTCACCGCACCCATCCCGGTGAAATGATGCGAGACGATCGCAACCGTCAGAAGACCGGTCGCGGCCGCCGTGGCGCCAAGGCGTTCGCCGCGCGTGGCGACGACCAGCGCGAGCGCGCCGAACAGGCTTCCGAATACGATCGATGCGATGACGACGCCCGGCGACCAGACGATGCGCGCGGGCAGTTCCAGTCCCAGCATGCCGGTGTAATGCATCGCCGCGACACCGACGCCGACGATCGCGCCACCGGCCGCAACCGTCTGCCACCGTTCGTTGAGCGTTGCGACCGCGAGGCCAACGGCCAGGATCGCAACCGCGAGCACCAGCGACAGCAGCGTGATCGGAATGTTGTATCCGGCCTCGATGCCGGGATCGTAGGCCAGCATGGCGACGAAATGGGTGGCCCAGATGCCGCAACCGCCGACCGCCGCATCGAGACCGATCCAGATCTCGCGGGCCCGGCCCTCGGCCGCGCGGGCCCGGTGAAACAGGCTGATCGCGACGGCGCTGGCGAGCAGACAGATCACACCACCGAGGACGACCAACCGCCAGTCATGTTCCAGGGTGAGACAGGTTAAAACGCGATACATTATAGGCCCCATTTATGGACCCATAAAAACAGGCGCATTCGTGTACGAACGGTAACCGCACCGCAACAAGGCTCCACGCATGGTGAAAAAGCCTTGAATGCACGCGAGACAATCAGGGAGAACGGCAACCTGGCGGTGCACTTCGTCTTAGCTGCGCAACCCGGGCACCAGTTCGGCCCCGGTCTCGACCTTGAGCGATGAGCCGGAGAAATCGTTTCCGATCGGCTGGCAACCGCCGCCGAGATGTTTGGCGAGGAATGCTTCGGTGACGCCATAGAAGGCAAGCCGATTTTCCGGCCGCACGAAACCATGACCCTCGTCGGCAAATGTGATGTAGGTCACGGGGACGCCACGCTGCTTGAGCGCATTGACCATCTGTTCGGACTCGGCCGCCACGACCCTCACGTCACGCATGCCCTGCGCGATCAGGATCGGCTTCACCGCACGGTCGATGTGAGTCAGCGGCGAACGTTCGACCAGGAACGCGCGACCGCTCTCGGTACCGGGATCGCCGAGCCGGTTTTTCCAGACG
>DASVOL010000218.1:0-4309 GCA_036383375.1 Bradyrhizobium sp.
CGGCGGCAAGACAGCTAAGGCTCTGAAGGGTCTTCATCTCGGGTCGCCCGGGGTGATCAAACGCGCGTCGGTTCTGCGGTCTCATTGGTACGGCGAGCGGGCAGGAATGTGGCAAAACCTTCGCATCAGCGAACGTTCTGCCTCCGTGATTGTCCGGGTGCGGGTGAAGCAGACGACGCGATTGCGCAGACAGATGCTTCAAATTGTTTGCTTCGATCGTCTCAGCCGAAAATTGTTTTTGCGTACGATTTTCTCCGACGATTTTCTCGCCCGCTTTTTGCCGCACACTATCCACAGCGGATTGTCGTGCAAACGACGCGATGAAGGTTTACACTCGTCGGTGACAGCGAGCGTGTTGAGTCAGCACGTCTGTCCATTCCAAAGCACGCAAGAAACAACATTCGGGAGATGCGCCATGGTCCGTCAGGACACCGGCTATATGCCTCGCGAAAATCCCTGCGCGCAATGCGGCAAGCCGATCGCCCGGCCCGATTGGGTGGAGCACAGCGAGGGGCGCACGTCGTTCCTGTGGAATTGCCGCGCCTGCAATTACCGCTTCGAGGCCATCGCGATCTACGACACAGCGCAGCTCACGCCGCTCGCCGCCTGATGCTCTAGTTGTCGGTCCGCTTCGTCGCCGATCAAGTCAACCTGATCAGGCTGCGGACTTCCGTGGCGATTGCAGCAGCTGCTGCCGCGCCGGCAGTTCGATCCGGACCACGAGCCCATGCGGCTTGCGATCGTGCAGCGACAGCGTGCCGCCATGCGCGAGCACGATGGCGTTGGCGATCGACAGGCCAAGGCCGAAGCCCTCGGCTTCGTCCATGTTGCGCGCCTGGTCGCCGCGCACGAACGGCTCCAGCACGCTGGCCTTGTGCGCGTCCGAAATGCCGGGACCGTCATCCTCGATGTCGATGACGATGCGATCCGGCTGAACGGCGAGGCGAACCGCGACTTCGCCGCCGAAGCGCACGGCATTGTCGACCAGATTGGTGATGCTGCGATGCAGGTCGGCCGGCCGCGCGGTCGCCATCGCGTGCTGCGGACCCTCGTAGCTGACCTTGTGTCCCATGTCGGCGAACTGGTCGGTGACGAGGTGCAGCGTGCTCGCGATGTCGACCAGCGTCATCTCTTCGAGCTTGCGGTCGTTGCGCAGGAACGACAGCACCGATTCCAGCATCGAGCGCATCTGGTCGAGGTCGCGCAGCATGCGGTGGCGATGGGTCTCGTCCTCGATGAATTCGGCGCGCAGCCGCATCCGCGTGATCGGCGTGCGCAGGTCGTGGCTGATCGCGGCCAGCATCTTGGTGCGGTCGTCGATCAATGCCGTGATGCGCTCGCGCATCCGGTTCAGCGCCTTGGCCAGCGAGCGGATCTCTTCGGGGCCGCGTTCGGGCAGCGGCGCCGCAGCGCCGTTCAGGCTGAAGGTCTCCGCGGCTTTGACGAAGGATGACAGCGGCGCCGTCAGCGCCCATGCCGCCCACAGGCCGAGCAGGGTGACGCTGATGACGGCGAACAGCACCGTCATCATCCACGGCCCGCCCCAGAACGGCCGCATGTGCTGGTCCGGCATCAGGTTCGCGGCGAACATGCCGCCGTCGGGCAGGCGGATGGCGACGCGGCGGATCTCGTTGTCATGCGGCGTGCCGCCCGCTTCGCGCGGCAGCTGGAACACGCGATAGCCGGCGCCGAGCCGGCGCAGCGCGTGCAGGCTCGGCGTGTCGGTCTCGGCGAGGGCGCTGGGATCGGACGTGAAGTCACCGATCGCAAGCTGCGGGAAGGCTCTGATGACGTCGGCCTGGAGCCGCGGCCGCTCCGATGCCGGGGCATGGCCGAGCAATTGTGCGGCGGCGGCGAGCTGGGTGTGCCAGCGGTCGGACGGCTCCGGCCGGTCCGGCCGATGGATCAGGAAGGTGGCGGTGATGATCAGGTGCAGCGTGACGATCGAGACGACGACCAGCGCCGCCATCTGGGCGCCGATCCCCCGCAGACTCAGCACGCGCAGCAGCTTCATGGTCAGTTGCTCGTGGCGGCAACCGCCTCCACCCTCGGAGTGAACACATAGCCGCCGGACCGCACCGTCTTGATCATGGTGGCTTCCTGCGGATCGGGCTCGATCTTGCGTCGGATACGGCTGACCAGCACGTCGATCGAACGCTCGAACGAGCCGGCGCTGCGGCCCTGCGTCAGGTCAAGCAGGCTGTCGCGCGACAGCACGCGGCCGGGCCGTTCGCAGAAGGTGCGCAGCAGGTCGAACTCGGCGCTGGTCATGGCGACGCGCGCGCCTTCCGGGTTGCGCAGCTCGCGCAGGCGGATGTCGATGCGCCAGCCGAGGAAGGTCAGGGTGGTCGCCCCCTCGATCACGCTGGCGTTGCGCGCGGCGGCCTGCCGGCGCAGCACCGCGTTGATCCGCGCCAGCAGTTCGCGCGGGTTGAACGGCTTGGCCAAATAGTCGTCGGCGCCCATCTCGAGGCCGAGGATGCGGTCGACGTCCTCGCCGCGCGCGGTCAGCATGATGATCGGCGTCTGCGACTCCGCGCGCACTTTGCGGCACAGGCTGAGGCCGTCCTCGCCCGGCAGCATGACGTCGAGCACCAGCAGATCCACCCGGTGGTCGGTCATGGCCTTGGCCATCTCGCGGCCGTCTGAGGCGGTCGTGACATGGCAGGAATTGGTGCGGAGATATTTGGCGATGAGAGACCGCGTTTCGCGGTCGTCCTCGACGACGAGGATATTGGGCGCAGCCTGGGTCATACCGACTCTTTTGTCCGTGATTCGGGGGAAGCGGCTCAGGAATTTTGTTTCAGTGCATTTCTGGAATCTTGCCCAGCATAACGAGTTAACAGGTCGGCGCTGTGGAGAAAAGTTATCGTTCTGTCATCAAGCCTAATCCGTTGAAATACGGGCAGAACTCACCCGCGCCGCGCGCAGGGCCCGCGGCGCCATGGCGGCCCGGAAAAGGGAAGGGCGACTGTCATAACCAGGGCCGGAACCCGTTCCCCAGGCGACGCGTTGTTTCTCTTTCAGGCCAGGAGGGTGAGATGGCTGTCGAGGTCAGGGCAAGGCCGCATCAGCTCATAGCAAGCGATCGGGTCGAGGGGACGGCGGTGCGACGGGCCAATGGCGATATGATCGGCCATATCGAGCGGCTGATGATCGACAAGATCTCCGGCAAGGTGTCGTACGCGGTGCTGAGCTTCGGCGGCTTCCTCGGGATCGGATCCAATCTGATCCCGCTGCCGTGGGGCCGGCTGCACTACAATACCAAGTTCGAGGCCTACGAGCTCGACATCGAGGATGACGAATTGAAGCGTGCGCCCTCGTTCCGTGCCGACAAGGATTTCGATTGGGGCGACCGCTCGCAGGAAGTCGAGCTGCATCGCTTCTACGGCGTGCCGCCCTATTGGGGCGGCTTCTGAACGCAGCACGTCGCGCTCGATCGGCTTTCGTGATGCGGGGCGCGCTGCGACATGCGCGTGCGGATGATCTTGCGCAAGCGCGGTTCGCCGGGACGACTTAGTGAGCCAAACATCGTCACATCGGGGACTGCGCGTCCGGCGCAGTCGTGAGGCTCAACCGCAGCCTAGTTGAGAGATCGCGATCGCTCGCGTCAAGGATCGCAACGTTCCATCCGTCGGAAGCGCGCAACCATCGGGTTGCCGCATCGCTTCCATGGCGTTTCCCGGCATTGCGTTCCCAAGCATCGGGGCGGCTTTTGAGCGCAGGCGGATTAGGAACGGTCGCGCATATCACGGGTTCTCCCAGCATCGATTTTGCGAACTGAGGAGAGCGCAACAATGTTGGTCAAATCCATCATCGCCGGCGTGGCCGGCTCCGCCTTGCTTGCAACCGTCGCGATTGCACAGACACCCACCGACAAGGCCGACAAGATGTCACCTGCGGCGTCGACAACAACGTCGAGCACGTCGGCGACCTCGTATCAAGGTAACTGGCGCGCGTCCAAGGTCGTCGGCCTCAGCGTGTACAACGACAAGAACGAGAGCGTCGGCTCGATCAACGATCTCCTGATGGACAAGGGCGGCGCCATCAAGGCTGTCGTGATCGGCGTCGGCGGCTTCCTTGGCGTCGGCGAGCATCTGGTCGCCGTGCCGCTCGACAAGGTGAAGTTCGCGAGCGAGCCGGTCGCCTATACCGGCGCCGCGAACACCGGCAGCACGACCAAGTCGACGACCACCACGGGCGCGGCCCCTGCGGCGGCGGCGTCGAAGCCGAATCCCTGGTATCCGGATCACGCGGTGTTCAGCGCGACCAAGGATGAGCTGAAGGCGATGCCCGAGTTCAAATACGC
>DASVOL010000219.1:0-10840 GCA_036383375.1 Bradyrhizobium sp.
TGGGATCATCGAGAGCCTCGATGTCCCGTCTGAATTCTCGCCGCAGAAGCAGCGTCGGAACCAGCGCACAACATAAAAGTGCGGCCAGTCCTGCATAGATGCTGATGCTACCTGCCAAGAAGATCAGAAGGATGCCGAGCCACCCAAGGGCCTCGCCACAAAATTGAAGCACTGCCAATCGGGCAATCTCGGCCCACGACAGTCTTCTCTTGGGGACGAAATCCGCGAGCCTCATCGGTTTGCCCTTCGACAGTCCGCCTTCTGCACCTTCAGCCGATCAATCTACTGAGATGTGGAGCGTGGGTCGTCGGGCGCAATCCTTCCGCCGCAACACCGACGAAGGGCAGCGCAACGAGCGGCCTTCGCCCGCAACTCGGCGGAGCCCACCGCCCCATGGACGGCGATCAGAGCGCAAAATAAAACTTGAACATTGCTCATTTTCCTGGTCTATTATTGAACATTGTTCATTTTTGTTGGGAGCCGACCATGCAGACGACCTTCCGGATGGACGGATTGACCGGGTCCGAGCGGCCCCTGAAACCATGGGTGAAAGCTACCCCGGCGATCATCACGATCGGCATCATCGTGGCATTCGCGGTGCACGGACGCATCGCGCAGCCGGCCGATTACAACGATTTCGCCGACCACTCGACCGTGTCAGGCATCCCCCACGCGGCCGACGTCCTGTCGAACGCAGGCTTCGCCCTGGTCGCGATCTGGGGCTGGCTGGCGCTGCGCCCTCACCGCAGCAGCGATCGGCTGCGCGCCGGATGGCCGGGCTATCGCCTGTTCCTGATCGGCCTGTTCCTGACCGCGTTC
Source organism: Bradyrhizobium sp. (assembly GCA_036383375.1). Taxonomy (GTDB): domain Bacteria; phylum Pseudomonadota; class Alphaproteobacteria; order Rhizobiales; family Xanthobacteraceae; genus Bradyrhizobium. The sequence continues at coordinate 820 of DASVOL010000219.1, forward strand.
GGGTCCGCCTTCTTTCACCTTGCGCCCGGCAATGGCCGGCTGACCTGGGACATGCTGCCGATCGCGCTCGCCGGCGCGGGCCTGCTGGTCGGCGTTCGCGGCGACACCCGGCCGATATCGACGACGAACCCGGGATCGACAGCGAACATCGAAGCGATCGTGCTCGCCCTTTTCGCCACTGCCAGCGTCGCATGGTGGGTGCATACCGACCGACACGGTGCGGGCGACCTGCGACCGTATCTGCTGTTGCAGGTGCTCCCGCTTGTCCTCATCCCGCTGTGGCAGGCGATCTATCGCGCGCCGCGCACTGAGCGCATCGCCTTCGCCGCCGCGATGGGGCTTTACGTCGTGGCCAAGATCGCCGAGGTGCTCGACCACCGGATCGCAGACACGCTGGGCTTCGTCAGCGGGCATACGTTGAAGCATCTGATCGCGACCGCAGCCACGGCCGCCATCGTCTGGGGGCTGACGCGACGATTCTCGGGCGGCGGCGGTCGACCGGCGGGTATTTGCACAATTTCGGAATAATGGAAAAGTACTGCTGAGTTGCCCGACGCGTCAAGTCTCTTCTCCGGGTCGCCGCGGCCACAGCTACTGTGCATGGGGTTGTTTTCGATATTTTGGGATGCCTACCGTTGCTTCATCGGGCGAGATTGGGCGCTTTGCTAGGCTCCAAAGCCAATTCCGTCATCCTGAGGTGCGAGCGGAGCGAGCCTCGAAGGATGCACGGCCACTAGCCGGGCCGTCGACCCTTCGAGACGCCGCCAAGCGGCTCCTCAGGGTGACGGTGATGGGGCTGGCTGGCAAAGCTGCGCTCTGTCTTCCCGGTCGATTGCACTCTCGGGGTCGATGGATTGACCCGCATGGCGAGCGTATCCATATGCATCTGCATGAAACGGCAGCCCAGCCGTTTCGCACCCACCGTGGACACAGCCTGATACCACCGGCCTCGTCCCTTGCGCACCCTCCTCTCATTCCGGAGCTCCCGTGGCCGCCCTCTCCATTCTCGATCTCGTCCGCGTCACCGAAGAGACCGACGCGCGCGGCGCGCTCTACAATGCGCGCGATGTCGCTCGCCATGCCGAGGCGCTGGGCTATCGCCGGATCTGGGTGGCGGAGCATCACAACATGGCGGGCATCGCAAGCGCTGCGACGTCTGTTGTGATCGGGCACATCGCGGCGGGAACGAAGACCATCCGGGTCGGCGCCGGCGGCATCATGTTGCCGAACCACGCGCCTTACGTCATTGCCGAGCAGTTCGGCACGCTGGCGCGGCTGTTTCCGGATCGGATCGACCTCGGCCTCGGCCGCGCGCCGGGCACCGACCAGCTCACCCTGCGCGCGCTGCGCCGGACGCCCGAATCCGCCGAGAACTTTCCGCAGGACGTGCTCGAGGTGCAGGCCTTCCTCGCCGCCGCCGGGCCCAACCAGCGCATCCAGGCGGTGCCGGCCGCGGGCACCGACGTGCCGCTGTGGATCCTCGGATCGAGCAATTTCGGCGCGATGCTGGCCGGCGAGCTCGGCCTGCCCTACGCCTTCGCCTCGCACTTCGCCCCCGAGCTGCTGATCCAGGCGCTCGGGATCTATCGCGCGCGCTTCAAGCCGTCGGAGCAGCTCCAGCAGCCCTACACCATGGTCGGCGTCAACATTGTCGCTGCCGACACCGACGCGGAAGCGCGGCGGCTCGCCACCACGCAGCAGATGTCGTTCACCAACATCTTCCGCGGCGCGCGCGGCCTCAGCCAGCCGCCAATCGACGACATCGAGACCTACTGGTCGCCATCGGAGAAGGTCCAGGCGATGCGGATGCTCGCCCGCACCATCATCGGCTCGCCCGCGACGGTGCGTGCCGGGATCGATGCGCTGGTCGCGGAGACCGGCGCCGACGAATTGATGATCGTGTCCGACGTCTACGATCACCAGAAGCGGCTGCGCTCGTTCGAGCTGATCGCCGAGGCCGGCGGGATCAAGGCGTAAGCGCAGCAGTGCGTAGGATGGGTAGAGCGCAACGAAACCCATCACCCTTTTCAGACATCATCACGCGGCCGACCGCTGCCGCTTTTTAGCGCGGCAGCGGTTCAGGGTTGGCAGTCCGCTCAATGCGCAGCGACGGCTTGCGGCACGGCATGCTTGGCGCGGTTGTCGAGGCTGAGCGCGCCGGCGCCGAACGCTGCGATCTGCAGCAATCCACCCGCCATCATCACATTCTTCAGGAAGTGGATCATCTGGTTCTGGTCGGCGAAATTGCTGTGGAACGCGACCGCGGTTGCGATCGAGAACACCGCTAGCGCCAGCCCCACGGCGCGAGCCTGATAGCCGGCAATCAGCAGCAGGCCGCCGCCGAGCTCGACGATGACCGCGACTGCAAAGGCGAGCGGCGGAAACGGCAGGCCGGCCGCACTGATGAGACCGGTGGTGGCCGCATAGGCGCCGAGCTTGCCGAGGCCGCTCATGGCGAACGGGAGGCCGATCAGAAGCCGGCCGGCGAAGGGAAGATAGTTGGTAGCGCTCATGGTCGTGATCCTTTGTTGCGTGGATGAATGCGGCGCCCCACCGTCGGTGGCATCGCCGGTCGCGAACCGTTGTGCTGTCCGCTTCGTCCCTGTTATCGCCCTGCCACCGCCGATCGATTAGCCGTCCAGTTTCAGACGCATCGTTCCACCACGAGAACGATCGCGGGGCGCGATCCGGATCGCGCAGCGCCGTTCAGCCGGTGGAACGCTCCGTCTGACAAATGCCGGCTAATGCAGCTGATCGATCGTCCCTACGATCCCATGCATCGAAGGAGACGGACCATGTGCGACATCCTCAAACACAACCTGCTCAAGGCCCTGCGCGGCTTCCAGCACGCCTACCTCACACCGGTCACCCGCGACGACGACGAGGACGATGGCGACTTCGCAACGCCGAAGACCAGCCTCGACGACGGCTGGTGAGGCGCCCTCGCCCGCGATGCAGGCTTTGGCGGCGCCGCTCTGTCGAACGGCTTTCCGGTCGACAGGCGGCGATTCGGCGTTGAAAATCGAAGGGAACTATGATGCGGATGAATGATCTGGTCCCGCCCGATGCGGGCGGAATTGACCTGGCGGCGCCCTTCATGCGGGACTTCAACGACCTCTATTTCTTCGCGGCTGTGGTCAAGCACGAGGGGTTCTCGGCCGCGGCGCGCGCGCTTCGCCTGCCGAAGTCCAGGATCAGCCGCCATGTCGCGCTGCTGGAGGAGCAGCTCGGCGTGCGCCTGATCGAACGCTCGACCCGCCGCCTCAGCATCACGGCGATCGGCCGCGACGTCTATCGTCACGCGCAGACCGTGGTCGACGCCGCCGAGGCCGTCGATGAAGTTGCGCTCCGGATGAAGTCCGAGCCGCAGGGCCTGATCCGCATCGGCTGCCCGGTCGGCGTGCAGCGGGCGCTGGCGCCGAAACTGCCGGAGCTATTCGCCAAATATCCGCGCCTCAGGGCGCAATTCCTCATCACCAACCGGCCGATCAATCTGATCGAGGAGCAGGTCGACGTCGCCATTCGCATCCGCGACAGCCTCGATGACGACAGCGAGATGCAGATGCGCAGGATCGGGACCAGCCGCAGGCTGCTGGTCGCGAGCCCGGCCTTGCTCAAGGCGCACGGCGCGCCGAAGGCGGCCGGCGATCTTGCCGCGCTGCCGATCCTCGATGCCACGGAAACGCAGGGCCTGCGGACATGGGAGCTGTCAGGCCCGCGCGGGCAAAAGGCCTCGGTCGCGGTCGAACCGAAGATCTCGGCGGGTGACTTCACCATTCTCATTCACGCGGCCGAGGCCGGGCTCGGCATCGCACTGCTGCCCGAGCTTCAATGCCAGGACGCAATCAGCGAAGGCAGGCTGGTCCGCGTGCTGCCGGACTGGAGCGCCAGGGAAGGCATCATCCACCTGGTGTTTCCGTCGCGGCGCGGCATGCTCCCCGGCGTCCGCGCCACCATCGATTTTCTCGCCACCGCGCTCAAGGCGCAGCTCTAGCTCGGGCGACGTGCAGCGATCGTAGGATGGGTAGAGCGAAGCGAAACCCATCGACTTCGATCCGTGCGGAAGCATGATGGGTTTCGCTGCGCTCTACCCATCCTACACGCTACGCCTCTGCCTACACCCTGCTCAATGCCTGCGCGATGTCGGCGACCAGATCGGAGGGATGTTCGATCCCGATCGAGAGCCGGATCGTCGTGTCCAGCACCCCGATCTTCTTCCTGATATCGGCCGGCACGCCGGAATGCGTCATCGTCGCCGGCAGGCTCGCGAGCGACTCGGTGCCGCCGAGGCTCACTGCGAGCTTGAATATCTGCAGGCTGTTGAGGAATTTCTCCGCCGCCTGCTGCCCGCCGACGATGTCGAACGAGAAGGTCGAGCCGGCGCCGCTGCTTTGGCTTGCGAACACGCGCCCCGCCGGTGACGCCGCGTCGTGATGGCCGAGATAATGCACCTGCGCCACCTTGAGATGGTCGCGCAGATAGTCGGCGACGATGCGCGCATTGCGGTCGGCCTTCTCCATGCGCAGGCTGAGCGTCTCCAGCGAGCGGCTGATCATCCAGCAGGAATGCGGATCGAGCTGGGTGCCGATCGCGCCGCGCAGCGCCTTGACGTCCTTCATCAGCTTCTTCGAGCCGAGCGCCGCGCCTGCGATCAGGTCGGAGTGGCCGCCGACATATTTGGTCAGCGAATACAGCGACAGGTCGGCACCGTGCTCGATCGGGCGTTGAAACACCGGCCCGAGCAGCGTGTTGTCGCAGGCGATGATCGGAGTAAAGCCCTGCGCCTTGCCGATCGCGTCGGCGACGCGTCTTGTGAGCGCGATATCGACCTGGCCGTTGGTCGGATTGGCCGGCGTCTCGATGAAGATCATCGCGACGCGGCCCTTCTTCATCGCCTCGTCGGCAGCGGCGCGGACGACGGTCTCGTCGAGGCCGTCGGCAAAGCCCACGGCTTGAATCGAGAACCCCGACAGCGTCCTGGTGAACAGCGTCTCCGTGCCGCCATAGAGCGGCTGCGAATGCAGGATCACGTCGCCGGGCCGCGCGAACGCCAGCACGGTGGTCGAGATCGCCGACATGCCCGATGAGAACAGCGCGCAGCTCTCGGTGCGCTCATAGATCGCGAGCCGGTCCTCGACGATCTCGCTATTCGGATGATTGAAGCGCGAATAGACCAGCCCCGCTCCCATGCCTTCCGGAGGCTCGCGCCGGCCCGCGACGAAATCGAAGAAGTCCTTGCCGTCCTCGGCGGTCCTGAACACGAAGGTCGAGGTCAGGAAGACCGGCGGCTTGACAGCGCCCTCCGACAGCTGCGGATCGTAGCCGTAGTTGAGCATCTGGGTTTCCGGATGCAGCAGGTGATTGCCGATGTGGGTTCTGGACGGAAACGGTTTTGTCATGGCCGGTCTCCTGTTCACGGGCCGCCGCGCTGGCGGCGACTCCCGGAATGATGGGACCAGCATACCCCAGCTTCATGCCATTCAGCTAAAGCACGGCATTAGACAGTTCTGGATAACAAACGGCCGGCGTGCGCCCTGCTCCGCCGGCCGTTCCGAAATTCACGCAGCGGTGAATACGCCGCTACCAGCTGCGATCCACATTGCGCACCTCGCCGGTGCGCGCATCGACATCGACCTGCATCCAACGGCCGAGCCGGTCACGGCCCTCGACTTCCCACTCGTCGCCGAGGAACTGGGTGTTGGACACCGTCACGACGCCGATACTTGTCGCGACGTCGAGGGCTGCCTCCATCGAGATCTGGCTGCCGGAATCATAGGACATCGCCGGCGTCGCTGCGCCGATCGCCAACGCCGCAATGGCCGGAATAATCAAGCTTCGCATCAGTCACTCCTCATGGAACGGGATGTCATGCCGCATAAAACGAGCGGCGCACCCGATCAGTTCCAGGAACCGCGACCATAGGGCAGCGCGAAACTTCGGCAGTTGCGGCAATTTGGTGGCAGTTCCAATCTCACCGATGCGCACCGCGCGGCTTGCTCGGTGCCCTCTTCCACATCCGGAATCCACCCTCGAATGCATTGGCGTTGTCGCCGAACCGCACCTTCGGCGGCGGGTTGTCGACCTTGTCGGCATTGCCCCCGCCGAGCACGATGTAGTCGGGCTCCAACGCCGCCGACAGCCGCGCGATGACGTCGTCGACGCTTTTGCGCCATTTCTTCCGGCCGCGCCGCTCGAGGCCGGCCGCGCCGACATAGTCCTCGAACGTGCCGTCCTTGCGATAGGGCAAATGACCGAGCTCCATCGGCTCGTAAACGCCCTCCACGATCATCGCGGAGCCAAGCCCGGTGCCGAGACCGAGAAACAGCATCCGCCCGCCCTGATAGCTGCCGATCGCCTGCATCAGCGCATCGTTGACGACCTTCACCGGCCGGCCGAACGCGCCGTGAAAATCGAAGCCGGCCCAGCCGCGGCCAAGATTATGCGGCTCCGCCAGCGGACGGTCGTGAACCACGGGTCCGGGATAGCCGATCGAGATCACGTCATAGGACCAGTCCCTGGTCAGCGCCTTGACCTGCCGCACCATCTCGGTGGCGGACAGCGCTGGACCCGACTCGAATTCGCGCTTGATGCGCTGCCTGTCGGTCATGACCTTCACATGCGTGCCGCCGATGTCGATCGCCAGCACCGTTCGTCGCGACGCGGGCTTTGCCGTCTTCCTACTGGTCTTCTTGCCTGTCTTCTTGGCCATCGGCGCGATCTCTCTTGTGCACTCCGAGTGGAGCAGAGAAACGCATCGCGCGCCACAGCTCCGTTCTGCATCTGACTCCAATTTGTTCGCGAAGAACGAATCGGAATCGAGAAAATCGGCGCAGCTCAAGCATTAACAAGACGTGTCCGCCCGACATGCCCGAGCAGCTGATGTTGTGCCGAGATGGGATAATTGCTCCCGGCGCGGAATATCTCCGCGCATTTCGATCGCACTGCGTTCGATCGCTTCAGCGATCGAACGACGACTCGCATCACAAACACGTTCCCCATCCGACTCCAGTTTGTTCGCGGGGAACGAATCGGAATCGAAAAATCAGCGCGGAGCGATTCTTAACAAGACGTTTGCGCAAGGGTTGCGGTGACGCGAAGACTGTCATCGCCCGTGCTTTGCGCGGCGCCGTTTGCTGCCCCGCCCTGCGCGCCGCCACTCTTCGAGATGAAGCCAAAGCGCTTCCGCGACCGGCCCGCGCGCATGCTGCCGATGGCGGATTGCCGCCAGATGTTCCTCGCGGCCCGGAAAATTCGGTCCCGCGATGCTGATCAGTCGGCCATCCCTGAGCTCATCCTCGATCAGCCACGCCGGCAGATGGCCCCAGGCCAGACGATGCAGGATCAGCTCCTTCTTCATCATCTGATCCGGCACGGTACAGCGATGGGCGCCGTCGATCAGGAAGAAATTTTCCGAGGACGATCGCCGGGCCGTGTCACGGATCACGCACTGCGTGAAGGGACGCATCTGCTCCGGCGTGATCTTCTTCGTCCACGCGAATGGCAGAAATCCGGGAGCGACGACCGGCACCATCGCCGTGGTCGAAAGCTCGATCTGCTCGAAGCGTGGGTCGGACGGGTCCGCGCGATGAAACACGAGGTCGGCGTCACCATCGATCAAGCGTTCGAGCGGTCCCCCGACCGCCTCATATTCCAGATGCAGGCGCGTGCCGGGATGTTTGGCAAAGAACCCCGAGAGCATCTGCAGGACGGGCGGCCGCGGGCAGAGGTCGCCGATGACGACACCCAGGACAACCTCTTCGCCACTGACGAGTTGGTCCGCATAGGTCTGCAGCAGATCGAGTTCGCGCAGCGACAGCCGCGTGCGCTCGTGAAACGTTCGCCCCGCATCCGTCAGCCCGACGCGGTATCCGCTGCGATCGAACAGCGTGAGGCCGAGCTGCTGCTCGAGGCGAGCGACCGCCGCGAACACCGACGGATGCGAGCGGTTCAGGGCGGCGCCGGCAGCCTGGAAACTGCCCTTGGTCGCGACCGCGTCGAAGCAGCGCAAGTCGTGGAGCTTGATCCGATCCATTGTCTGCAAATCCTACAGAGATTTCTCGATCTTAGTAATTTTTCTTGCCCGGCGCGAGCCCTAGCCTCGCTCGACGCGAAGCCGCGGGCTTCCAGCAGCAGAGGGAATTGACGAAATGGGCGACGACCAACACTTCACCACACGGGACGGCTGCCGGATTGCGTACCGGATCGACGGCCCCGACGATCGGCCGGTGCTCGTGCTGTCGAACTCGATCGCCACCAACCTGCACATGTGGGACCGCTCAGTGCCGGCCCTCAGCCGGTCCTTCCGCCTGCTTCGCTACGACACCCGAGGTCACGGCGGTTCAGACGCGCCTGCGGGCGCCTATTCGATGGATCGGCTCGGCCGCGACGTGGTCGAACTGCTCGACCACCTTGCGATCGATCGCACGCACTTCCTCGGCCTTTCGCTCGGCGGATTCATCGGGCAATGGCTCGGCATCTTCGCGCCTGAGCGCATCGATCGCCTGATCCTCTCGAACACCGCGTCCCATCTGGCGTCGGAGCTGCCGTTCGACGACCAGATCCGGGCCGTGCTGGCTGCCGGCGACATGGACGCAATCGCTGATGGCTTCATGCGCAACTGGTTTCCCGCAACGATGCTGGCTGCGCCGAACCAGATTGTCGACGAATTCCGCAACATGGTGCGCACCACTCCACCGCGCGGCCTCGCCGGCTGTTACGCCGCCCTGCGCGATGTCGATCTTCGCCGCACCATCTCGCTGATCGCGGCGCCGACCTTGGTTATCGGCGGCGAGAGCGACACCGTCACGCGGGCCAGTCACAGCGAGGCGATCGCGGCGACCATCGCCGATGCAAAGCTGGTCCTGCTGCCCGGCGTTCACATTCTCAATGTCGAACAGGCGGATCGATTCAACGATGAGGTCGCGAGCTTCCTGCAAGGCGCACACTAACTGTTCTCCATTCGACTCCATTTTGTTCGCAAAGAACGAATCGGAATCGAACAAATCGGCGCGAAGAAAATCTTAACAACAGGTTTGCGGTCTCGATGCCGATCGACTTTGTAGGCTCTGTAGCAACCATTAAGTCATGACGGCTATTTCGCGCCAGGGCGTCCCGCGCTGGACGACTGTGTTGGCATAGATCAGCAGCTTTCGTGCGCAGGCGACGAGGGCTGCATTGTGGGCCTTTCCAGCGGCAGTCAGGCGTATGTAGAGGGCAATGAGGGCCTTGTTCCAGCGGAATGCCGCCGGAAGCGCCGCAGCAAACAGAGAACGTCGCAGCCGAGCCCGGCCGCCGGCGATGCGCCGTTGGCCTTGATGTTGCCCACTGTCGTTGTCGAAGGGCGCGAGCCCCGCGAGGGCCGCAGCCTCCTCGCGGCTGACACGGCCGAGCTCGGGCATGCGGATCAAGAGCGCGAGCGCGGTGCGTTCGCCGATCCCGGGAATGCTGAGCACGAGGTCAAGTCGGATAGCGAGATCTCGGTTAGCACGTAGTTGCTTGGCAAGGTGACGGATCTGGGCGAGCCGCCGTGCCTTCAGCCGGGCAATGTCACCCAGCACCAGGCGTCTCAGCGCGGGCTGATCGATGTGCTCGAGCCGGGTCTTGCAGCGCTTGATGTCCTCCTCGATCTGCTCGAGGAAGGTCAGATGCTCGGCCAGCTCCGCCAAGCGCGGATCGGGGGCATCTCTGACTTGCTCGATCGCTGCCGCGCAGGCTGCGATCAACACCGCATCCAGCACATCGTTCTTGGCGCGTCGCAGATGCATCCGGCCATATGCCTTGACCTGGATCGGCTGCAGCCTGCCGCACGCAGGTGTTCGACCACGCCGCGCTCATAGCCGCCGGTCGCCTCGATGCCGACGCGACCCACACTGGCCGCGGCCAGCTTGACCGTCAGCTCGCGCCACCCAGCCAATGAATTGGCGACCTGCCAATGTCCGGTCCGGCCATGGAGCGCCACATCGAGCTTGCTCTTGGACGTATCGATTCCTGCCGTCGTCGTGCTAGTCTGCGTCATCCTCGT
>DASVOL010000220.1:0-5558 GCA_036383375.1 Bradyrhizobium sp.
GTTGAGATTGGCGACGATCTTGATGCGGGAGATCACCGCCTGCGGCAGCACATTCGCGGGCGCCGCAACCTGCCGCAGCAAGCCATCAATACGCATGCGCACCACGAGACCGCTTTGAAACGGCTCGATATGAATATCGCTGGCGCGCATTTCGACAGCTTTTTCAAGCAGGTCGTTGACCGCCCGGACCACCGGCGCGCCGCTGGCGAGATCGCGCAGGCTCTCGATGTCGTCTTCCCGGGGTAGCGCCGTCGCCGTATCGGCGGTCTCGGCCTCATCGGCGCTGGAAGAATTGTTCAGGGCGATGGCGACGTCTTCCGACGATGCCACCTTCACATTGATGCCGGCACCAAGCACGATCTGCGCCGCCCGCAGCGTCGCCTGGTCGGTCGGGTCGACGACCGCAAGGACAGTGCTCCCATCGGCCATCCGGCACGGATAGACCATGGTCTCGCGCAGGAAGCGCGGCGAGAACGCCCCGACCAGCGGTTCGGCCGAGGTCATGTCCTGCAGTGTCAGGCGGCCGAGCGCAAAGAAGCGCGTGGCCTCATCGGCGAATTCGGTCGGTGAGAGGCTGGTAACCTCCCACAGCTTCAACTGCCTGACATCGGCGCCCTGCCCAGTTCGTTCAGGCGATCCGTCGATCGGCGCCAAATGATTGTTCTGACGGAGATAATCCACGAACCGAACGGACAGGTCGTTGGCCATTCTCGATATCCCGCCACACTATCCCGGATCAGCTCTTGCCATGCGCCATCGCGTTCGGCTCCCGGCAATTGTGCGGTTATCGATCCGAAGTGTGACAGCTGTGCGAAGTCACATGGCTCGCCTCGCTCAAGAAACCTTGACGTGGCATCGCGGACACGGCGGCGCGCCGGCTGCACAGATTTGGTGCGATGCGATCGGCAGGTCGCGAACGACAATCATGTAACCAATTTATTTCTGTCATGTTCGATCGATAAGAGTCCCACCGGGGTAGGACCGATCGTCGCACGCCGTCGAAATTTCAGTTAGTCAGAGCGAAGGGCCTTCATGCAACGCGTAGGCACAGTGGGCCGCTGCCCGACGATCCGTGGCGGCCTGGCAGCCATTTTTGCCCTGACTTCGCTGGGGTTGCTGGCGTCCTGCAATTCCGCGACGGTCGGCGAGAGCGTGGACGCGTCGCAGGTCGACGTCACCGACAAGGTGCGATCGCTCGATCTCTTGCCGCGCCAGCCGCAACCGGTGAGCGGGCTGGCGGCGGGCGGCAGCCAGGGCGGCAGCGTCCGTGCGGCGATGTATGAGGGAAGCGAAGTGACCGGGGTCGCCGACGCGCGGCCGCAACCGGCGTCGAGCGGCAATGGCTTCGATCTGAACTTCGAGAGCACGCCGGTTGCGACCGTCGCCAAGGTCGTGCTCGGCGACATCCTGCATGTCGGATACACCATCGACCCGCGCGTACAGGGCACGGTGAGCCTGGTGTCGGTCCGCCCGGTGCCGAAATCCGACATGGTCTTCGTGCTCGAAAACGCGCTTCGCCTGAGCGGCGTAGTGCTGCTGAAGGATACCGCGGGCTATCGCCTGACGCCGCTCGGCGACGCCGTCGGCGGCGGCCGCGTCGATGCCGCGGCGGCCAACCCCGAACCCGGATTCGGCATTTCGGTGGTCCCCCTGCAATATGTGTCGGCTCAGACCCTGCTGAAGCTGACCGACAGCTTCGCCACCCGGGCGGGCTCGATCCGCGCCGACACGACGCGCAATCTGCTCCTGATCCAGGGCACCGGCGCCGAGCGCCGCACCGCGGTTGACACCGTGCTCAGCTTCGACGTCGACTGGATGCGCGGCCAATCGGTCGGCATCTTCCCGATCTCGAGCGGCTCGCCCGCGCCCGTCATCGCCGAGCTGGAGAAGATCGTCGATTCCGGCGAGAACGGCCTCAGCCAGAACGTCATCAAGTTCATGCCGATCGCGCGCCTCAACGCGGTGCTGGTGGTGACCAAGAAGCCGGACATGCTGCACACGGCGGCGACCTGGATCAAGCGCCTCGACCGCAACGACACCGCACGCACCTCGGTCCATGTCTACCGCGTCAAATACGGCGATGCGCGCCAGATCGCGCGGGTTCTGACCGACATGTTCCTCGGCGGATCGTCCGGCAATCTGCTCGACAGCGCCGACAGCCAGCTCGCGCCCGGCTCCGGCACCTCGTCGACATCGAGCGTCGCCGATCGTCTGTCGGCGAACGGCAATTTGGGCTCGAACTCGAACAGCTTTGCCTCGCGCGGCACGTCAGGGACAGGCGCGACAGGCCAGGGCCTCGGCCAGGGATTTGGCGCCGGCGGGCAAGCGAACAATCAAAATCAAGGCCAGGGCAACAATGCCGCGCTGGACAGCGGACGCGGCGCCAGCTCGGGCTCGGGCAACGGCCAGCCCGTCATGCAGGACGTGCGGATCACGCCCGATGTCGTGAACAACAATCTGCTGATCTATGCCGACCAGGCCAACTACCGCATCATCGAGGCGACGCTGCAGCAGATCGACGAGCCGCAGCTCCAGGTCGCGATCGACGCGACGATCGCCGAGGTCACGCTCAACAACACCTTGTCGTATGGTGTGCAGACCTATCTCACCAGCCGGAACCTCGGCCTGAAGCCGAACGTCGGCTCGTTCACGGGCACCCAGGCGACCACCGCGCCCGCAACCACCACGGACGCGACCACCGGGGTCGCCTCCGTCGCCGGCTCGGTCACCAATGCCTTCATCAACCGCGCCTTCCCGGGCTTCAACTTCCTGATCGGATCGGAGACGCAGCCGAGCCTGATCCTGGATGCGCTGCATGCCGTCACCAGCGTCAAGGTGCTCTCCAATCCGTCGCTGGTCGTGATCAACAACCAGGTCGCGACCTTGCAGGTCGGTGACGTCGTTCCCGTGTCGACCGGCAGCGCGACGGTGCTGACCGGGAGCAACACGGTGGTCAACACCATCGACTATCGCAACACCGGCATCATCCTGCGGGTCTCGCCGCGGGTCAGCGTGAACGGCACCGTGCGGCTCGATGTCGAGCAGGAGATCAGCAACGTGCCGCAGACCAGCGCGAACAGCCTGACCCCGACGGTGTCGGAGCGCAGGGTCAAGAGCCAGATCGCGGTCGCCAACGGCCAGACCGTGCTGCTGGCGGGCCTGATCAGCGAGCAGCAGAGCGGCAACCGCAACGCGCTCCCCGTGCTTGACCAGATTCCCGGCCTCGGTGATGCCTTCGGGCATCAGAGCAACGCGACCCAACGCACCGAGCTGATCATCTTCATTCGCCCGCAGATCATCCGCAACGGCTCCGACGCCCAGATCGTGGCCGAGGAGCTGCGATCGAAATTGCGCGGCAACATCGCAACGACATCGACCAATGCGCCGATCACCACCGCTTACCACTGAGCCGGGCACCACGATGCACCGCGTGCGCACGCAACGGGCCGTCCTCTGCGCTTGCCTTGCGGTCGCGCTTTGCGGCGTCACCGCGTCCGTCGCGAGCGCCGACAGCCTTGCGCGCGGAACGGCCGCCTTCCATCGCGGCGACTATGCCAGGGCATTTCACGAGCTCTCGCCGGCCGCCGATCGCGGCAACGCAAGAGCCCTCGGCATGCTCGGCTTCATGTATGAGCACGGCTTCGGCGTACCGCAGGCCTACGCGGCCGCCGCCGATCTCTACTATCGCGGCGCCATGCAGGGCGACCCGTTCGCACAAGCCATGCTCGGCCTGAGCTACGACAAGGGCCACGGCGTTCCGACCGATTACTTGCTGGCCTACAAATGGCTCAATCTGGCGGCGGCCCGTGCCGGCGGGCGACAGCGCGATGCCTATCTCCGCTTCCGCGATGCGGTCGCATCCAAGCTCTCGACCTATGAGATCATGGCCGGCCAGCGGTTTGCATTGGAATGGGTCCCCGACCGGCAGGCATCGGACATGCATCTGACGGTCAAATAGCTTCAGCTATCAGGGCGTCGGCACGAGACTCGCAGGCGCGCGCCTCCTTCGCACCTTGCGCCGCCGCAGCCGGCGCCAGCCGATCACGATACCACTGATCGAGACCATCGTGCCGACCGCCGACAACAGCCAGACCACGACGTCGCGCGCCGGCCAGATGCGCAGCAGCAGCGGGAAGTCCAGGCTGTGCAGCGCGTTGAACAACCAGCGGTAGGAGCGGCGGCTGTCGTCGCTGCGGTCGAGGATCTCGGCGGTGCGAGGTGAGATGTGCAGCCAGGTGTGGGCGGGATCGTCGAAGATGATGCGTAGCACCGGAAGCTCGCGCTCATGGTGCAGCGTGTACCAATAGGCGTCCGGCTCGTCGAGCTGTCGCGCCGTTGTCAGCGCTGCTCCGGGCATTGCGCGCCTGGCGGCGGCGATGATCTCATCGCGCGAGAGCACCACGGGCGCGCCGGTCACGGGATCGACCAGGCTTCGACGGCCGCCGCTGTCGTCGAGCATCACCAGGGGGCGGCCACCGATCCAGACGTAGCGCGCTTCCACGGCCTGCGCGGATGGCGCGGCCCGGAAGCCGGCGACGATATCGGGCGCATCATGACCGCTGTATCCGGCCGCGATCTCACGCATAACGCCACGGCCGGAGAACGCGCCGCCGGGATTGAGCGACAGCCAGCCGCTGAACATCCAGGTGAAGATGAAGATGCCGCCGACGAGACCTCCGATGTGATGCCAGGCCATCCAGCCGCGATAGGGCGAGACCGCGCCGCTGGCGTAACGGCGCGTCAGCCGCAGGCGCAGAATGCCGATCCAGAAGCCGCTGACCGCGACGATCAGACACACACCCGAGATCCACAGCACCACGTCCCGCCACAGCGGGCCGTCCTTGCGCAGCACGGTCGGATAGATCCAGTGCGGGATCGAGCCGAGCCAATTCCAGACACGTTCCCGCCGCGTGGTATCGAGCGCGATCTCGCCGTTGCGCGAGGAGACATAGAGCTCGGTGCCGTCAGTGTCGCCGAGCCCGATCAAATAAAGCGGACGCAACGGATCGAAGCGCGCGGTGACCGACCATTGATCGCGCGTCACGGTATCGAGCAGTTGCGGCTGCACGGCACCCGGGTGATGCCGGGCAACGGCAAGCGCCTGGTCAGGCGCGATGCGGTCGACCAGGCTGCCGTCGATCGCCGAAATGGTGACGGCGCCACCCTTCCAGCCGGTCACGCGATAGACCGGAATGTCGTCCATCATCGAGAGCCGGAGATCGCGCGGATAATGCTCCGCACCCGCGATCGCCATCGCGCGATCGGGAGCGATCTGTACCTTGCTCCAAACGATGGCAGGGAGCGCGGACAGGCGCTCGCTGTCGGTGAGGCGCGGAAACGCCACGTACATCATGACGAGGCCGGAGATGAACCACATCGCGAACAACAGACACGTCGCAATGCCGATCCAGCGATGGACGACATAGAGCCATCGCCGCGCTCGCCGGATCAGAGCCTTGCGCATGGTCAGAACTTCACGTTGACGGACAGTTCGGCGGTGCGCGGCATGCCGAGCAGCCACTGCCCCGTGCCGTTCGAGGTCACCGCGTAGACCTTGT
>DASVOL010000221.1:0-1939 GCA_036383375.1 Bradyrhizobium sp.
GCATTCCGTGGTGAACATGTTCCTGTTCCCGTCCGGGCTGATGCTCCACGCGAAGTTTTCGATCGTGGATTACCTGGTCTGGAACGAGATCCCGACCGTGCTGGGCAATCTGGTCGGCGGCCTCGCCTTCACCGGGCTCACACTCTACACGACGCATGTGAAGACGGCGCCGAAGCGCCAGCGCCTCGCGGCTTGATCCCGGGCGGCTTATGGGGCTCTCCTGTCACGGAGGGCCCCATTCGCATTGGGACGGTCGATGCCGCGCGCGCTGACAATATCGGTCGGGCAATTCTCTGATCAGGGCCGCAAGGACACCAATCAGGATTTCCACGGCGCCTTGATCCCCGACGAGCCGCTGCTCGGCCTGAAGGGCATCGCGGTGGTGCTTGCCGACGGCATCTCCTCGAGCAGCGTCAGCCGCATCGCCGCCGAGTCCGCGGTCAAGAGCTTCCTGACCGATTACTACTGCACCTCGGAATCCTGGTCGGTGAAAACCTCGGCACAGCGGGTGCTGGAGGCGACCAATTCGTGGCTGCATGCGCAGACCAGGCGCAGCCAGAACCCCTACGACAAGGACAAGGGTTACGTCTGCACGCTGAGCGCGCTGGTGATCCGGTCGACCACGGCGCATCTGTTCCATGTCGGCGACAGCAGGATCTATCGCGTCGCGGGCAACAGCCTCGAGCAATTGACCAACGACCACCGCGTCGTGATCTCCTCGCAGCAGAGCTATCTCGGCCGCGCGCTCGGCGTGAATCCGCAGCTCGAGATCGACTACCAGACGGTCCGGCTGGAGCAGGGCGATGTGTTCCTGCTGGTGACCGACGGCATCTACGAGCACGTTGCCGCGCGGCAGCTGGCGAAGACGATCAGGGATGGCGCCGCCGATCTCGATGCCGCCGCGAAGTCGATCGTGGCGCAGGCCTATGAGAACGGCAGCCCGGACAATCTCACCGCGCAGATCATCCGGATCGACGAATTGCCCGACGGCGATGCAAGCGAGGTGTTCGGTCAGCCCACCGAGCTGCCGCTGCCGCCGCTGCTCGACGCACGGATGCTGTTCGACGGCTACCGCATCGTCCGCGAGCTGCACGCGTCGCACCGCAGCCACATCTATCTCGCAGTCGACGAGGAGAGCGGCACCACGGTCACGGTCAAGATCCCCTCGATCGACCTGCGTGACGATGGCGCCTATCTGAAGCGCTTCATGCTGGAGGAGTGGGTCGCGCGGCGGATCGACAGCCCGCATGTGCTGAAGCCGTTTCTGCCGCAGCGCAAGCGCAACTTCCTCTATGTCGCGATGGAGTATATCGACGGCCAGACCCTGACGCAGTGGATGATCGATAATCCCGCGCCGTCGCTGGAGACGGTGCGCGACATCACCGAGCAGATCGCAAAAGGGCTGCGCGCGTTCCACCGCAAGGAGATGCTGCACCAGGACGTCAGGCCGGACAACATCATGATCGACCGGACCGGCACGGTGAAGATCATCGATTTCGGCTCGACGCGGATCTCCGGCGTCGCCGAGGCGGTGCCGGCGGGAGTCGAGGACATCCTGGGCACCCAGCAATACACCGCGCCGGAATATTTCCTGGGCGAGGGTGGCACCGCGCGCTCGGACCTGTTCTCGCTCGGCGTCGTGACCTATCAGATGCTCACGGGCCGCTTGCCCTACGGCGCGCAGATCGCGCGCGCCCGCACCCGATCCGACTTCCACCGGCTGGTCTACCGTCCGGCCGCGCATGGCGGCCGGGAGATTCCGAACTGGGTCGACGGCACGCTGGAGCGTGCCGTGCACGTCAATCCGCTGAAGCGCTACGACAGCTTTTCCGAGTTTCTGTTCGACCTGCGCAATCCCAACGCGAGATACCTGACGACGTCATCGACGCCGCTGATCGAGCGCAACCCGGTGCTGTTCTGGAAGTCGACCACGCTGGCG
>DASVOL010000222.1:0-4238 GCA_036383375.1 Bradyrhizobium sp.
TGGAAGTGGTCCGGCAGGCCGCCTTTCTGTGCGACCGCCTGGTGGTCGCGGTTGCCGTGCATCCCGGCAAGAAATCGCTGTTCTCGACCGAGGAGCGGCTGGAGATGCTCCGCGAAGTCTGCGGTCCGGTGGTTCAGCAGGCCGGCTGCACGCTGGATTGCACCACCTACGACAATCTGACGGTCACGGCGGCGCGCAAGCTCGGCGCTACCATCATGGTTCGCGGCCTGCGCGACGGCACCGACCTCGACTACGAAATGCAGCGTGCCGGCATGAACGAGGCGATGGCGCCGGAAGTGCATACCGTTTTCGTCCCGGCTTCGGTTGCGGTCCGCCCGATCACCGCCACACTGGTGCGCCAAATCGCCCAGATGGGCGGCGACTTCTCTGCATTCGTGCCGTCATCAGTCGCCGCTAGCCTGAAGGCCAAGTTCGCCGGCTGATGCCGGCGGCCTGCCACACCCAGAACGCCCAGAGGTCCGGAGTTTCCATGATCCGCATTCTTGCATTCGTTGCTGCGCTGCTCTTTGTCGTGCCTGCGGTCGCGCAGCCGCTGCCCGCCAATCTCGACAAGGCCAATGCGATCGTGATCGACACCACCAAGGGCCGCATCGTCATCAAGCTGCGCACCGACATCGCGCCCCAGCATGCCGAGCGCATCAAGCAGCTGGCGCGCGAGGGCTTCTACAACAACGTGCCGTTCCATCGCGTGATGGATGGCTTCATGGCGCAGACCGGCGACGGCCAGAACTTCAACGGCACCGGCGGCTCGAAATATCCGAACCTGAAGCAGGAATTCTCGCAGGTCCCGTTCAAGCGCGGCATCGTCGGCATGGCCCGGCGCGGCGACAGCGTCGACAGCGCCAATTCGCAGTTCTTCATCATGTTTGCCGATGGATCGAGCCTCAATGGCCAGTACACCATGGTCGGCGAGGTGGTGTCGGGCATGGACGTGGTGGACAAGCTGAAGAAGGCTCCCGCGGGCTCGCCCGGCGGCGCCGTTACCGATCCCGACAAGATGGTGAAGGTGCAGGTCGCATCCGACATCAAGTGATCGGCGATGGCGGCGCGCAGCAAGCCACTTGCCTGGTTCGCCGCGCCGCTGGTGCTGTGGCTCGCGCTGACCGGATCGGCGGCGGCGGAGCCGGAGCAACTCAATACGATCCGGGACGTTGTTCTGGCGATCCATCGTTGCTGGCGGCCGCCGCCGGCGGACAAGGCCGGCCCGATCGACATTACCGTCATCGTCAGCTTCAACCGTGAGGGCGCGATCCTCGGGCATCCCAGGATCAGCTACGAATCGCAGGAAGCGACCGATAACGACCGGATCGCATACCGGGTCGCGGTGATGGAGGCGTTGCAACGCTGCACGCCGATGCCATTTACCGAGAGCCTGGGCGGCGCGGTTGCGGGCCGTCCATTCGCGATCCCGTTCAGGAACAAGAAATATCCACCCCGAAGCCAGGAGAAGCGAGCATGGCTGCTACCGAAAATACTCTGATCCTCGAAACCACCCAGGGCCCGGTCACGATCGAGATGCGCCCGGATCTCGCGCCCGGTCACGTTGCGCGGATCAAGGAGCTCGTGCGCGAAGGCTTCTACGACGGCATCGTGTTCCATCGCGTGATCGACGGCTTCATGGCGCAGACCGGCTGCCCGCAGGGCACCGCCATGGGCGGTTCCGGCCAGAAGCTGAAGGCCGAGTTCAACAAGGAGCCGCATGTCCGCGGCACCGCCTCGATGGCCCGCGCCGCCAACCCGGACTCCGGCGACAGCCAGTTCTTCATCTGCTTCGACGACGCCTCGTTCCTCAACGGCCAGTACACGGTCTGGGGTAAGGTCACCGAGGGCATGGAGAACGTCGACAAGATCAAGCGCGGCGAGCCGGTGAAGGATCCGGACAAGATCGTCAAGGCGCGCATGGCCGCCGACGCGGCGTAAGCTATTCGCTGTCATTCCGGGGCGATGCGCAGCATCGAACCCTCAGGTGCGCAACTGCGCACCGAGAATCTAGCGCCGCAATCTCGAGGTTCCGGGTTCGCATCTTCGATGCGCCCCGGAACGACAACGTAGAACCATGCGCACCGATCTCTTCGATTTCGAACTGCCGCCCGAGAGCATCGCGCTTCGCCCCGCGAGCCCGCGCGATTCCGCGCGGATGCTGGTGGTGCATCCGGACGGCGTGTTGCGCGACGCCACGATTGCCGACCTGCCGCAGTGGCTGGAAGCGGGCGATCAGATCGTGGTCAACGACACCAAGGTGATCGCTGCCCAGCTCAAGGGCCGCCGGATCGGGCGCGAGACCGAGCCGAAGATCGAGGCGACCCTGATCAAGCGGCTCGACGGCTCGCGCTGGCAGGCGCTGGTGAAGCCGGCGAAGAAGCTAGCGCCCGGCGACACCATCCGCTTCGGCAATGAGGGCAAGGTCTGTCTGCTCGGCAATCTCGATGCCGAGGTCGAGGCCAAGGGGCAGGAGGGCGAGGTGACACTGTCATTCTCGTTCCATGGTCCGGTGCTCGACCAGGCCATCGCCGATGTCGGCGCCACGCCGCTGCCGCCCTACATCGCCTCCAAGCGCACGCCTGACGAGAAGGACGTCAGCGACTACCAGACCATGTTCGCCGCCAATGAAGGTGCGGTCGCAGCACCGACGGCGGGGCTGCATTTCACGCCGGCGCTGGAAGCCACGCTGAAGAGCCGCGGCGTCGCGCTGCATCGCCTGACGCTGCATGTCGGGGCAGGGACATTCCTGCCGGTCAAAGTGGACGAAACCTCCGAGCACAGGATGCATGCCGAATGGGGCTGCATCAGCGCCGAGACCGCTGCTGCCTTGAACGCCGCGCGCGCAAAGGGCGGCCGCATCGTCGCGATCGGCACCACGTCGCTGCGGCTACTTGAGAGTGCCGCCAATGCCGACGGCACCATCCAGCCGTTTGCCGCGGAAACCTCGATCTTCATCACGCCGGGCTATCGCTTCCGTGCGGTCGATATCCTGCTGACGAACTTCCATTTGCCGCGCTCGACGCTGTTCATGCTGGTCTCGGCCTTCTCCGGCCTCGAGACGATGCAGGCCGCTTACGCGCACGCGATCAGCGACGGCTACCGGTTCTATTCGTACGGCGATGCCTGTTTGCTGTTCCGCGCAGGCGACTGAAGTTCACGCGCGAGGCTCGAGCCTCGCGCTGAGATAGCGCACCGTCTTCGCGCCGCCGTCGATCGTGGCCCGGCCGACTTCCTCGAAGCCAAGCGAGCTGTGGAATGCGTCCGACGTCGGGTTCGGAGGTTCGACGTTGACCTCGCAGACGACACGGGTGAGGTCGCGCCGCGCAGCCTGCTGGAACACTTCGCGGTAGAGCATGCGCGCCAGCCCGTGCCGCCGCCAGGCTGCCGCAACGACGATTCGATCGACGTAGATGAACCGGTCGATCTGGTGGCGAAACCAGCCGAAATGCGTGCCGTCGTAATCATCGCCATGCGAAAACGCCAACAGCAACGCGGCGGAAGGCGGCACGAACAGCGCGATCGATGCGGTATCGATCAATTGCGCGAAACGCTGCGCCGTCAGCAGCGAGGTCTCCCGCGCGCTGGTGTTGTTCAGGTGCAGAAGGCCATCGCGCTCAGAATGAGCGTGAAGGTCTTCGATCTCGAATTGTTCGGATGGAGATTGCATATCGGGAAGGGGTCCGTCGGCAACGCATCGAGGTGGGTTTTTCTCCCCACGCATCACGCAACCGCACGAAGGGTGGGCGCGCCACCGCGTTGCCCACCCTGCGCAGTTCATCACATCACGCCATCGCGCGTTCGGGCAGCAGCTCGGCGATCTGCACCGCGTTCAGCGCGGCGCCCTTGAGCAGCTGATCGGCCGCGACGAACATCGAGATCGAGTGGCCGGAGGGGTCGCTGAGGTCCTTGCGGATGCGGCCGACCAGCACGTCGTCCTGGCCGGAGGCGTCGATCGGCATCGGGAAGTAGTTCTTGGCGCGATCGTCGACGATCTTGACGCCCGGCGCCTGCGCCATGATCGCACGCACCTGGTCCTCGGTGATCGGCTTTTCGCATTCGAAGGTGATCGCCTCGCAATGCGCGCGCAGCACCGGCACCCGCACGCAGGTGACGCCGACCGCGATCTTGTCGTCCTCGAAGATCTTGTGGGTCTCCTTGATGACCTTGGTCTCTTCGTCGTTGTAGCCGGTCTCCGGATCGATGGCCGTGTTGTGGTTGAACAGGTTGAAGGCGTA
>DASVOL010000223.1:0-1667 GCA_036383375.1 Bradyrhizobium sp.
CACTCGGCTTGCGACTTCGCGCTCATGATTGCGTTGCGGATGCGGGCGTGGTCGCCGGCGGGATGGTAGACGTGCTCGCCGATCGCGCGTGACATCAATTGCACGCGCGCGGTGCGCGGGAAGCGTTGCGCGCGATACGCACCGAGCGCCGCGGCCTGATCGTCGTGGCTTGCCAGCATGTGCGACAGGCAGACCGCGTCTTCCATCGCCTGGCAGGCGCCTTGCGCGAAATATTGCAGCATCGGATGCGCGGCATCGCCGAGCAACACGACACGGCCGTCGATCCAGCGTTCGGTGGGATCGCGGTCGCACAGCACCCAGAGCTTCCAGTTGGTGCCGTGGCGGATGATGTTCTGCGCCCGCTCGTGGACGTGGGTAAAGCCCCGCATCACCTCGTCCTCGGAAACCGGCTTGCCCGCGACCGGCTCCGGCGCATCGTTGTGATAGGTGACGACGAGGTTGAACACCTTCCAGCCCGACAGCGGGTAATGCACGATGTGGCATTTCGGACCAGCCCACAGCGTGGCCGCGTTCCAGCGCAGATCCTCCGGCATCTGCTCGGTCGGGATCACCGAGCGATAGGTGGTGTGGCCGGAGACGCGTGGCGGCCCATCCGCGGTCACCTGCTTGCGGATATTTGACCACAACCCGTCGGCGCCGATCAAAAGACGCCCGGTGATGCGCTCGCCGCTGGCGAGCTTTGCGGTCACCGATGAGCCATCTTGCTCGTAGCCTGTCACCTCGCTGGACACGCGCAGCTCGATCAACGCGTGGTTCTGGCAGGCGCGCAGGAACACGCCGTGCAAATCGCCGCGATGCACGACGGCATAGGGATTGCCGAACCGCGCCCGAAAACGCTCGCCGAGATCGATATGGGTGATCTCATCGGCGGTCAGCGCGTCCATCAGCCGGAGCTGGTCGATATAAACCGCCATGTTGCGCGCGGCTTCGCCAACGCCGAGATAGTCGAAGGCGTGGAACGCGTTCGGCCCGAGCTGGATGCCGGCGCCGATCTCGCCGAGCGCCGAAGCCTTCTCCAGCAGGATCGAGCGAACCCCCTTCTGCGCGAGCCCGAGCGCCACGGCAAGACCGCCGATGCCGCCGCCCGCGATCAGGACAGGTCTCGTCTCCGCCATCAGCCCGACCTCCCCAAATGTTCGAGCGCGTCCTCGGCGCGCAACGGCACGCGCGAAGCCTCGTTGTTGAGGTCGACGAGTTGGGTCAAGAGCGAGAGCAGCGTCTTGCGATCGGCCGGCTTCAGCGGCTGCAGCATCCGCGCCTGCGCCTTGTCGACCGAGGGCATGATGTCGTTGAGCACCGCGGCGCCCGCCTTGGTGAGGTAGAGCAGCTTGACGCGCTTGTCCTCGGGCGCCGGCTTGCGCACGATGAATTCCTTGGTCTGCAGCCGCTCGATCACGTTGCCGAGCGTGGAGCGGTCGAACGCGATCACCGCCGACAGCCTTGTGGCGTCGATGCCGGGATGGGTCGAGATCGTGACCAGCGCGGCGTATTGCACCGGCGTCAGGTCGAACGCCTTGCACTCCTCGATGAACAGCGCGACCGCGATCTGCTGCATCCGCCGAAACAGATAGCCGGGCGCGGTGTAGACCGCGTCCATGGTGACGGGCGTTGGCTTGCTATTCGGCATCGGGCTGCTTGTCCGGGGC